>NZ_JBFAOJ010000004.1:0-83200 GCF_040675205.1 Streptosporangium sp. NPDC049644
AGGAATCCGTCCCCCACCCCGTAAATGAGGCGGGTTGGACAGGGTTGTGCTTCATGCACTGGCTTTTAACACACTGTTGAGTTCTCAAGAAACGGGCGCGTACTCCGTTGTCCGTGGGCCCGCGTTCGCGGTGTCCCGGACTTCGGGGCGTTCCATTCCGTGTCACCATCTTATCAGATTTGCCGGGTTTGTGTCAACTTGCCGGTTTTCCGACCATCGACTCGAACCCGCCGAATCCGCTAGGATTGCGACCACCCTGTCTCCAGGGCAACCCCTCTAACTTACTCCAACATCCGGTCGATGTCCAATCGGATCCCGGCGTGACGCATGCGCCCCGACGAGGGAGATGATCAGAAGGGTGGTCCCGAGGCTTTGGCGATCTCCGCCGACCCCCTCGGGCCTGTGAACTCTATGTACGCCGCCGGGTCCCGTCAAATCGAAGCGCGTGCCCCGTGGAGACGTGTTTCCCGCTCGCTGGGTAGAGATCAGACATGACGGACCAGAGAGTGTTGCCCAGGACGCTCGTCATGCTTCTCTGCGCCGCGAGTGCGGTGATCGTCCTGGGGGGGATCAGGGCGGTCGGCTCGATCGTTGGGCCGGCGCTGCTGGCATTGATCCTGATCCTGGCGGTCTCCCCGGTCAGAACCTGGCTCCACCGGCACGGCGCTCCCGGGTGGGTACTGGTGGCCATCCCCCTGGCGATCGTGCTGCTGGTGCTCCTGGGCATGGTGGCGACCCTGACGCTCGCCATCGCACAACTGGCCGCTCTCATCCCCACCTATGACAAGCAGTTCCAGCAGCTCGTTCTGCAGGCACAGGAACTGGCGGCGAGGATCGGCATCGGCACGCAGCAGATAAACGAGGCGATCAACTCCTTCTATCCCGGCAAGGTCTTCACGATCGCACAGGAATTCCTCGGCGGGCTGGTGGGCGCGTTCTCCGGCATCGTTCTCGTCGTCGTCCTGCTCCTGGCCATGTGCCTGGACGCGCAGGCCTTCTCCCGGATTCTCGCCCTGGGGGCGGCGCGCAGGCCCCTGCTCATCGGCGCGCTCCACGACTTCGCCCACCGGACCCGTCGTTATCTTGTGGTGTCGACAGGGTTCGGGTTGGTCTGCTCCGCGTTGGACGTGGCCGCGCTCTGGTTTCTCGGCGTGCCGCTCCCCCTCCTCTGGGGCGTGCTGGCACTGATCACCAACTACATCCCCAACATCGGCTTCGTCCTGGGCCTGATACCGCCAGCCCTGCTCGGTCTCCTGTCGGGCGGCTTCAAAACCATGGTCTTCGTGATCGTCGCCTACGTGTTGATCAATTTCGTGGTGCAGTCGCTGATCCAGCCCAAGTACCTCGGTGACGCCGTCGGGCTGTCCACGACCCTGACCTTCATCTCGCTCATCCTGTGGACGTTCCTGCTCGGCCCGCTGGGCGCGCTGCTGGCCATCCCGCTCAGCCTGCTGACCCGCACGTTGCTGATCGACAGCGATCCGGACGGCGAGTGGGCCGCCGCCCTCGTCTCGGGGAATGTGCCAGGCGAGGAGCGACCGGCGGCGGAGGGCTCGGAGAAGAACGGAGGAGGAGGCAAGCCGCCCGTAACCTGAGACCATGTATCGCGAGTGGGCTCCGGACTCCCTCGTCGCCGGGCGGGTGGCCTGCGTGTGGAGCAACGAGGCGACCACCGTCACGACCATGGGCACGCCCCAGCTGGTCGTGCCCGACGGCTGTGTGGACCTGGTCTGGGGGCCGGGAGGAGCGCAGGTCGCGGGTCCCGACACCGGCCCGAAAACCGTGTGGATGTCGCCGGGCGACCGCTACGTCGGGATCAGGTTCAGTCCCGGCGCGGCGGGCGGGGTGTTCGGCGTGCCGCTCGACAGCCTGCGCGACCTGCGGGTGCCGCTGTCCGAGCTGGAATCGCTCAGGGAGCTGTCCGAGCTGACCCCTCTCACGGGAGTCACCGACGCCGTACAACGGGTTCTGGCCCTACGAATGCGCACGACGCCCGGGCCCGATCCCGCCGCGTCGGCGATCGCCGAGGCACTGCTGGCGGGGCGGAGCGTCAGGGAGGTGGCCTGGGATCTGGGGCTCGGCGAGCGGCAGCTCCTGCGCCGGTGCCTGCGAGCCTTCGGGTACGGCCCGAAGACGTTGCAGCGGGTGGTCAGGTTCCAGCGGGCGCTGCGGCTGGCCAGGCGCGGCATCGCGGCGGCCGAGGTCGCCGCGGCCAGCGGATACGCCGACCAGGCTCACATGGCGAACGAGGTACGGCGGCTGGCGGGAGTCCCCCTGGGCCGGCTGATCGGACGGTCCGCCGACGGGTACTGACGGGCGCTAGGGAAGCAGCCGGGCACGGCCGAAGTCGACGAACCTGGCACGCAGTGCCGAGCACGCCTCCTCGGTCAGCGGAACGTAGGCGAGGTCGCGTCCCGGCCGCCACCACACCGGGTCGGCGCACTCCCACAGTTGGCGCCGCAGAGCGCTCTTGTCCACCTTGTTGGTGGCGGTGAGCGGCATCTCCGGTGTCAGCCGTACGAAGCGGGGGGCCCATTTGGTGCCGAGGTCGGGCTGGGCGTTGAGGAACGCGGCGAATCCGGCGGGTTCGAAGTCGTCGTCGAGTTCCAGCGCGGCCATGACCTGGTCGCCGGTGCGCGGGTCGGGCACCGCGTAGACGGCGCACATGACCGTGCCCGGGTAGCGGGCGAGGATGCGTTCGACGGGGGCGGCGGCGAAGTTCTCGCTGTCCACCCGGAGCCGGTCGGCGTCCCTGCCCGCGAAGTAGAAGTATCCGGCGCTGTCGCGGTAGGCGAGGTCGCCGCTCCAGTACCAGCCGTCGCGGAGCCGCTGGGCGTCCGCCTCGGCGTTGTTGTAGTAGCCCTCGAAGGAGGCGTCGCGCCGGACGATCTCGCCGATCGCCTCGTGTCCGTTGACCAGCCCGCCGCTGTCGTCGAAGCGGGCCCGCGGACACTCACGGCCGGTGGCGGGGTCGTGGACGGCGACATCCATCCCCCGCTGCGGCAGGCCGAGCGCGTCGGCCGGGGTTCCGGCAACCTTGCTGATCGCGATCGCCCCCTCGGAGGAGCCGTACCCCTCGATGATCCGGGCGCCGAACCGCCGGGCGAACTCGGTCAGGTCGCGGGAGGATGCCTCGGTCCCGAAGGCGGCCCGCAGCGGGTTGCGGGAGTCGTCGTCGCGTTCGGGAGTGGCCAGGATGTACGCGAGGGCGCGGCCGACGTAGTTGAAGTAGGTGACGCCGTACCTGCGGATGTCGGTGAGGAACTCCGAGGCGCTGAAGCGGCGGCGCATCGCCACCGTCGCGCCCACGCCGGTGGCCATCGCCAGGTTGGCCATGACCGCGTTGCCGTGGAAGAGCGGCATCGCGAGGTAGGTCACCGACTCCCGGTCGATCCCGAACTGGCCTCCCCTGTCCACTATGGCCGCCAGTCGCCCCTGGCCGCAGATCACCGCCTTCGGTGAGCCGGTCGATCCCGAGGTGAAGAGCAGCAGCAACGCCTCCTCGGGCCGCGGCGGCTTCTCGGCGTCGAGTGCCGCCCTCGCCTCGGTGCCGGTGCGGCGGGCCAGCAGCGCGCGGTAGCCGTCGGTGTCGGCGAGCAGGACCCGGCCGGGTGGCAGCCCGAGGTCGAGACCGTCGAGCAGGGCGGAGCGCGGGGTGTCGGTGACGACGAGGCGGCAGTCGGTGTGCCGGATGTCCGCGGCGAGTTCCGCACCGCGCCGGGTGGGGTTGATGCCGACCAGGGTCGCGCCCGAGAGGGCCGCGGCGAAGATCCAGAAGACGTACTCGGGAACGTTCTCCAGCAGGACGCCGAGGTGGAACGGGCGGCCCGGCTCCCGCATGTCCAGGGCCAGTGCCGCCCGCAGCTCCGCCTCGCGGACGATCCGCGCCCAGCTGTAGCTCTCGTCCTCGAAGCGCAGGCCGGGATGTTCGTCACCGGCCCGCGCCCGGACCAGGTCCGCGAATGTCACCACACCCGGATCTTGAGCAAGTGCTTGGTCAAAGTCAAGTCGCGCCGGGGACTCGGACGATCTCCGGCGCCACCGCTCCGCCGCCCACCCGGCTCCGGCCGCCGGCCGAGGCGATCGGGAGCACCAGGACCTCCTCCGTGATGGGCCGAAAGCAGGTGGCGACGCCCGTCACGGCGGTGACAGGTCAGGTGGAGGCCGGGACGGACCGCAGGGGCGGCGGTTCCTCGGGAGCGTCAGACGCTTTGAAGACGCGGCGCGCCCATGGCATCGCGAGCACCAGGATCGGCAGGAGCACGATGGAGCCCTGGGACCAGAAGACATGGAGACTCCGCCAGGTGGCGGAGTCGAACTGGGTCATGTAGAGGTAGCCGTACGCGGCCCAGAAGGACACGCCGATGATGGCCGGCCAGGCGAAACGGGCCGGACGGGCGACCAGGAACGGCATGAACCACAGGAGGTACTGCGCGCCGAGCCGGGGAGTGGCGACCATGAAGGCGATCAGCAGCGCCGTGGTGAGATCGATCGGGTCTGCGCGGCGCCACAGGAAGGCGGTCACCAGCAGGGTGACGTAGACCAGACGGGTGCCGAAGGTGGCGATCGCCTGGTTCAGATCGTTGACGCCGTTCATGAGGATGGCGCTGTAACCCCACTGGCCGACGATCGGGCGGACGTCCTGGATCACTCGGATGACCTCGGGGATCTGGCTCAGCGAGGTACCGGCGAAGATCGGCAGGGTGACCAGGAAGAAGACCGGCGCGATGCCGGTGGCCACGAACGCCACGACGCGGGCGCGGACGGTGGGCAGCAGCAGGAGCATGCCGGGGATGAGCCAGATCGGCCAGCTCTTGGCGCAGAGCGCCAGGCCCATCAGCAGCCCCGCGAACAGGGCGCGGCGCAGGGACTGCCGGTCACCGGGGCGAGGGGTGAGCGCTGTGCGCAGAACCGTGCCCGAGGAGCCCGCGGCGTGCCGCACGGCACCGAAGAAGCCTCGGGAGGCGATGTTGTCCCGAACCAGCGCGACCACGTCGGTCGTCATACCTGGCCGGTCGGGGTCGCCGGGCCCCCGGGCGACGACGAAGGCGGCGACGCCGAAGACCAGGGCGACCGGCTCGACCTGGCCGTGCACGGAGGCGACCAGGATGGCCAGCGGGTTGCACGCGTACTGGAAGGCGCGCAACGACGCCTTGGAGCCCCCGGCGAGCTTGCCGACCAGCGGGATCAGCGCGATGTCGGCGACCACGGTGACCAGACGCCCGCCGATCTCCCAGGGGATGCCCAGCCAGAGCAGGAAGCCGTAGACATAGGGGATGGTCGGCAGGAAGTGCCAGCCGCCGTTGCTCCCCAGGACGGGATCCTCACGGTTCAGGACCGCCTCGCCCGCGGGTTTGAAGCTGTTGACGAAGTCGACCGGCTGCCAGGTGTCCATCGCCGAGGTGGTCATGATGAGCACCCTGAAGACGATTCCGACCGCCAGCACGGCCGCCAGTGAGGGCCGCCAGCCCTTCCACTGTGCGACCACGGCGAGCACGACACCTGTGACGAGGACGAACCCCGTGAGAATTGCGTAGTCCATGACGGCCCCTAGCCTGCCGGACCCCGCCGCCGACCGGCCACCCGGTCTCTAAAACGAGACCACTCTGCCAGTCTTCGCCACCCGTGGAATGCGCACGGTCACGATGAGCGACGGCGGCGAACCGCGACGAGGGAACCTCGCCGCCGGAAGTCCGTCTCTCCCGGCGGCGAGGAGTTCTCAGCCCAGCGCGTCGAGATAGGCCCGGTGGCTCCGGGAGAACTCGAAGGCGTTGTACTTGTCCCAGTTGATGGACCAGGTCATCAGGCCGCGGAGGTTCGGGTAGACCCCCCTGGGCCGGTACGGACCGCAGTTGGTCCCCTTCGCCAGGCAGTCAAAGGCCTTCTGGACCTCCGCCACCGTGGTGAAGCCGTTGCCCGCGTACGCGGCGGCGGGCAGGCCGATGGCGACCTGCTCCTGGCGTAGCGCGGGGAAGACGTTGGCCGGGTTGCCGGCGATCGGGAAGCCCGCGAGCAGCATGTCGGTCATGGCGACGTGGAAGTCGTGGGTGCCCATGGTGTGGTACTGGTTGTCCAGCCCGGTGATCGGCCCGGAGTTGTAGTCCTGGACGTGCAGCAGGGTCAGGTCGTCGCGCATCGCGTGGATGACCGGGAGGTAGGAGGCGGCCCGCCGGTCGGCGGAGCCGTTCGGTCCCGGGCCGTAGAACTGGTAGCCCAGCTGGACGAAGAACGTCTCGGGGGCCATGGTCAGTACGAACCGGGCTCCGTACCTGGCCTTGAGGGTCTTCAGCGCGGAGATCAGGTTGACGATGACCGGGGTGGTGGGTGCGGACAGGTTGGTGTCGCCGCTGTCGAGGTAGAGGGAGTGGCCTTCGAAGTCGATGTCCAGCCCGTCCAGGCCGTACTTGTCGATGATGGCGCTCACCGACTGGACGAACTTGTCCCGCGCGGCCGTGGTGCTCAGCTGGACCTGGCCGTTCTGGCCGCCGATCGAGATCAGCACCTTCTTGCCGAGTGCCTGCTTGGCCCGGATTCCGGCGATGAACTCCGCCTCGGACTCGACGTTGGGGCACTCGGCGACCGGGCACTGGGTGAAGCGGATGTCCCCCGAGGTCACCGAGGTGGGCTCGCCGAAGGACAGGTTGATGACGTTCCACTCATTGGGGACGTCGGCCATCCGGATGTAGCCGGAGCCGTTGGCGAAGGAGGCGTGCAGGTAACCGACCAGCACCCGCTTGGGCAGGCCGCCGGGGGGTGGCGTGTTGGTGACGGTCACGGAGACCGCGCCGGACTTCGCCGACTCCCCCGAGGCGTTGGTCGCGCTCACCTGGTAGCCGTGGGTACCCGCCCCGGGAGCCTCGGAGAAGGCGGTCCCGGTGGCGGTGCCGACCTTGGTGCCGTTGCGGTAGACGTTGTAACCGGTCGCCCCCGAAGAGGCACTCCAGCTCAGCGAGACGCTGGCGCCGCTGACGGTGGCGGCCAGCCCCGACGGTACGGGCGGGGGCGGCGGCTGGTCGTTGCCGACCGTCACGGAGACCGCGCCGGACTTCGCCGACTCCCCCGAGGCGTTGGTCGCGCTCACCTGGTAGCCGTGGGTACCCGCCCCGGGAGCCTCGGAGAAGGCGGTCCCGGTGGCGGTGCCGACCTTGGTGCCGTTGCGGTAGACGTTGTAACCGGTCGCCCCCGAAGAGGCACTCCAGCTCAGCGACGCGGTGGTGACGTTGCCGGTGCCGGTGAGCCCGGTGGGCGTGGCGGGGGGCTGCCCCTGGCCCGGCTGACCGTCCAGGACGAAGTCGTCGGCCTGGTAGGTGCCCTGGCCGTACCAGCCGTTGACGTAGATCGTCACCGAGGTGGTGGCGGCGCCGGTGGTGAACGAGGTGGACAGCTGGGCGTAGGACGACGGCGAGGACACCCAGGTGCTGGGGTCGGTCCCGCCGGTGCCGGTCGCGCCGAGGAAGACGTAGCCGCCCCTGACCCAGGCCGACAGGGTGTAGGCCGAGGACGGCCTGACGCTGACCGTCTGCTGGCAGCGGGCGGTGTCGTTGCCGGCCGGCGTGGCCTGCAGCGCCTTCGTGCCGCCGTGCACCGGCGAGGACACCGCCGCGGCCCCCGAGGAGGCCGTGCAGGTCCAGCCGGTCAGCCCGTTCTCGAATCCGGGGTTGGCCGCGATGTTCGCGGCGTGGGCAGGCGGCGCGGCGAGCGTCGTCCCGCCCAGTGCCAGTACGGCGATCGCCGCGAGTTTCCTGAACCTCATCCGGTGAACCCCTTGAAGATGTTGGTGAACTCCCAGGCCGACTGGGAGATGCCGCTGCAGGTCGGCGAGACCTGGCCGCTCGGGCAGCCGCCGTTGTCGCGGGCGCTGGACCAGAAGCCGATGAAGCCGACGTGGTTGGCGTTGGCCCAGGTGAGCAGCTTGCGGGCGTCGGCCTGGGTGGTGGTCGTCCCGGTGTCGTTCTTACCGATCATCGGGGTGAGGCCCAGCAGCTTCTTGAGCTGGGCGTCGGTCTTGGCGGGCCAGACGGTTCTCATCTGGGCGAGGGTCGCCTGCGCGGCGGTGACCATCGCGTCGCCCCAGTTGCCGGTATAGCCGAAGTTCATCAGCATGGGGTTCACGATCACGTTGAGGCCCTTGGCCGCGGCGTCTTGAAGGATCGACAGTGAGAACGGGTCGACGCCGTAGTCCTGGCCCTGGATGCGCAGCGTGTAGCTGATCACGGTGCCGCGTTCGGCCTGGAGCTGCTTGAGCGCGGTGTTGACCTTGGCCGCGTCGATCGAGGCCTCGACGTCGACGTCGAGGTGGTTGGTGCCGACCGTGTCGAGCACCTTCTTGTAGGCGGCGACCAGCGCGGCGGAGGTGCCGCAGACATGCTCCAGGTACGGTCCCATCGCGCCGCCGGTCGCCACGATGACCTGGCCGCCCTGGGCCTGGAGCGCCCTGACGTCGTTGACGATCCGGGAGTCGTTGATCGGGATGGTGCCGCCCCAGGCCGGGTTGCATCCGCTGCTGTCGCCGAGGGCGAAGGCGAGGGTGTAGTTCTTCACCCCGGTCGCCGCCGCCGCGTTCACCAGGGAGGGCGTGGGCATGGTGATGTCGATGTAGGGGGCGTAGCGGATCTCGCCGCCGGCCGGTGGGCCGGTGTCGCGGCTGGTCTGGCCGCTTGCCGAGGAGGTGTAGGCCGAGCAGTTGCCCGCGCCGTCGCAGGCCCGCACGCGGAAGCCGTAGGCGGTGTCGGGGCTCAGCCCGGTCGCGGTGTAGCCGGTGCCGGAACCCGCGTCGACGGGTGCGCCGCCGTCGCGGGAGACCTCGTAGCGGGCCACGGTGCCGGAGTCGTCGGTGGAGGCCGACCAGCCCAGGGTCAGTGAGTTCGCGGTCGGGCCGCCCACGGTGAGGTTCCCCGGCACGGTCGGCGGGGTGGTGTCGTTGGGCGTGCCGGTTCCCGGCGGGCCGTCGAGGACGACGTCGTCGGCCTGGTAGACGCCCTGGCCGTACCAGCCGCTGATGTGGATCGTCACCGAGGTGGTCGAGGCGCCCGTGGTGAAGGTGCGCGTGAGCTGGGTGTATGCCGACGGGGAGGAGGCCCAGGTGCTGGTGTCGGTCGTTCCGGTGCCGCTCACCCCCAGGAAGACGTAGCCGCCGCGCACCCAGGCCGACAGCGAGTAGGACGAGGACGGTTTGACGCTGACGGTCTGCTGGCAGCGTGCCTGATCCGAGCCCTGGGGGGTGGCCTGCAGGGCCTTGGTCCCGCCGTGTACGGGAGAGGAGACGGCCGTCGCGCCCGAGGAGGCCGTGCAGGTCCAGCCGGTCAGCCCGTTCTCGAAGCCCGGGTTCGTGGCGATGTTGGCCGCGTGGGCCGGTGTCGTGGCGAGCATCGTCCCGCCGAGCGCCAGCACGGCGGCCGCGGCGAGTTTCCTGAGGTGCATCCGATTTACCCCGCAAGGATTTCTAGGAGGGTGTCGTGGGGGTACGGCCCGCGCCCCGGACGGGGTGCGGGCCGTACGGATCGCTCGGTTCAGAAGCCGGCGGTGACGCGGGTGAAGTCCCAGTCGCTCTGGGCGATGCCGCTGCAGTTGGAGACCACACCGCCGCCGGGGCAGGGACGGTCGCGGTTGACCGCCCAGTAGGCGAAGCGGGTCAGGCCCTTGGACTTGGCCCAGTCGCGGATCTGGGTCCAGGCCGCCACCGTGGTCAGCTCCTGCTGGTCGGACAGGCCGTTCATGCCGGAGATGCCCATCCGGGCGTACGCCTGCGCGTCGGTCCAGCCGTTGGCCGCCTTCAGCGCGTTCTTCAGGCCCTCGGAGGCGTTGACGGTGTCGGTGTAGATGTTGGAGGCGCCGAAGTCGAACGGCATGATCGTGTAGTTGTCGATCGGCACGGCCAGCGCCTTGGCCTGGTTGATCAGGCGGATGCCGTGGGAGTTCGGGCCGGTGACGGTGGTGCCGAAGGTGACGACGACCTTGACGTTGGGGTTGTTCTGCTTGACGATCTTCAGGCCGTTGAGGATGCGGTCCTGGACCGTGTAGTTCTCGAACTCGTCGGTGTTCTCGATGTCGAAGTCGACGACCGCCGGGCCGACGGCGTTGATGACCTGCTGCACCGCTCCGGCGAAGGCGGCCGGGGTGGAGCAGTTCGGGCCGAGCTTGTTGCCCTGCCAGCCGCCGAAGGAGATCTGGACGCTGCCGCCCGCGGCCTTGATCTGGTTGATCGCGGTCTGGTCGGCGCCGCCGGTCAGCGGCCGGTTACCGTCCCAGGCGGGGGTGCAGCCGCCGCTGGACAGGATGAACGCCATGGTGAAGGACTTCACGCCGGTGGCGCTCATGACCGTCGCGGGGTTCGGCGGGTTGCCCCAGCCCATGTAGAGGTACGGGGCTCCGGGCATCTTGCCGACCGGGTCGGGGTTGGTGCAGCCGGTGGTGGTGGCGCTCACCGCGCCGCTGGCGGCCGACTCGCCCTGGGCGTTGTAGGCCTTGACGGTGTAGGTGTGCGAGGTGCAGGTGCCGAGCGAGCCGATGGTGGCGCTGGTCCCGGTGACCTGGGCGCGCTGGGTGCCGCCCTCGTAGACGCGGTAACCGGTGACGGTGCCGCTGGAGGCGCCCCAGGACAGCGAGATCGAGGAGTTGGTGGTACCGGTGACCGACGGCGTGCCGGGCGTGCCCGGGGTTCCGGGGGTGCTGCCGCCGCCGCAGGCCGCGCCGTTGAGCGTGCAGTTGGACGGGGTGATGCCGCCGGGGCTGCCGTTGAAGCCGAAGCTCGCGGTCGCGCCGGGCGCCAGGGTGCCGTTCCAGCCGACGTTGGTGAAGGTGAAACGCTGCCCGCTCCGGCTCAGCGACGCGTCCCAGAAGGCACCGATGTTGGCACCGGAGGGCAGGTCGAAGGCGACCGACCAGCCGTTGATCGTGGTGGTACCGCCGTTGGTGATCGTGTACTTGCCCTCGAAGCCGGTGCCCCAGTCGGAGACCTTGGTGAAGACGGCGGTGGGGGATGCCGCGAAGGCCGGGGTCGCGACCGTTGACAGGCCGAGTGACATGCCGAGCGCGGCCAGAACCGCGGTCAGCGTTCGTCGAATTCTCATGCTTCTTCCTCGATTGGGGGATGTCGGGGGCTTAGGGCAGGGTCGCGAGGTGCGGCTTGACGGTCCTGGAGAAGTTCCAGCCGTTACTGGCGTCCCAGTTGATGGACCAGGTCATCGCGCCACGGATCCCGGGGTAGGCGCGCGGCGGCACGAAGCCGCCGCAGCCGGTCCTGGTGGCCAGGCAGGTCAGGGCCTGGTTGACCAGTGCGGGGGCGACGATCCCGCCGCCCGCCGCGCCCGGTCCCGCGGGCAGGCCGAGCGCCACCTGGTCGGGGCGGAGGCCGTTCTCCAGCTGGATGCAGGCCAGCGCGGTCATGAAGTTGACGGTGCCCTGCGAGTAGGCGGCCATCTGGTCGCAGCCGAGCATGGAGCCGGAGTTGTAGTACTGGGTGTGGACGACGGTGAGGATGTCCTTGATGTTCAGCGCCAGCTTGAAGTACTCGGCGCCGGTGGACTGCATGTCGATGGTCTGCGGCGCCATCGTGATGATCAGGTTCGCGCCGGCCTTGGCCCGCAGCGCACGGAGCGCCTGGCCCATGTAGGTGGCGTTGAGGCCGTTCTCCAGGTCGATGTCGACGCCGTCGAAGCCGTAGTTCTGCATCAGGGCGTGGACGGTGTCGGCGAACTTGGTCGCGGCGGCGGCGCTCGCCACCTGTACCCGACCGGCCTCGCCGCCGACCGAGAGGATGACCTTCTTGCCGCGGGAGTGGAGGGTCTGCACGTCGGTCTTGAACTGGGCGTCGGTGTAGCCGCCGAGGGAGGCCGACAGGCCCGGGTCCACACCGAAGACGACCTCGCCCGGGGTGGCGGTGGCCTCGCCGAAGGAGACCGCGACCAGGTCGTACTCGTTGGGCACCGCCGACAGCCGCAGCTCGACCGCCGCGTTGTCGAAGTTGTGCCAGTACCCGGTGAGGAAGTGCTTGGGCAGCGGGCCCGTGGTGCAACCGGTGGTGGTGGCGGTGGCCGGGTCGCTCTTCGGCCCCTCACCCGCGGAGTTGTACGCCGCCACCGTGTAGGTGTGCGCCTCGCACACCCCCAACCCCGACACCGTCGCACTCGTCCCGGTCACCGTCGCCCTGACCGACGACCCCTCGTACACCCGGTAACCGGTCACCGAACCCGACGACGCACCCCACGACAACGCCACACTGTTCGCCCCGCCCGTCGCCGACACCGCACCCGGCTTACCGGGGACGCCCGTGGTGCAACCGGTGGTGGTGGCGGTGGCCGGGTCGCTCTTCGGCCCCTCACCCGCGGAGTTGTACGCCGCCACCGTGTAGGTGTGCGCCTCGCACACCCCCAACCCCGACACCGTCGCACTCGTCCCGGTCACCGTCGCCCTGACCGACGACCCCTCGTACACCCGGTAACCGGTCACCGAACCCGACGACGCACCCCACGACAACGCCACACTGTTCGCCCCGCCCGTCGCCGACACCGCACCCGGCTTACCGGGGACGGCGGTACCGGTGTCACCGCCGCAGGCCGCGCCGTTGAGCGTGCAGTTGGACGGGGTGATGCCGCCGGGGCTGCCGTTGAAGCCGAAGCTCGCGGTCGCGCCGGGCGCCAGGGTGCCGTTCCAGCCGACGTTGGTGAAGGTGAAACGCTGCCCGCTCCGGCTCAGCGACGCGTCCCAAAAGGCACCGATGTTGGCACCGGAGGGCAGGTCGAAGGCGACCGACCAGCCGTTGATCGTGGTGGTACCGCCGTTGGTGATCGTGTACTTGCCCTCGAAGCCGGTGCCCCAGTCGGAGACCTTGGTGAAGACGGCGGTGGGGGATGCGGCCTGGGCGGGTAGTGCGACCGTCATCGCCAGGACGAGGGCCGCCAGGGCGACGAGAGAACGAGCGATGGCGCGTAATTTCACGTTTACCTCATGCGTTCTGTGGGGGGTGTGACCGTACGGCCCGCGCCACGCGGGGAGGTGCGCGGGCGCGAACGTGGACGCGAGCCGTACGGCGAGGTGGGCGCGGTCCCGCCGTGGCGAGACCGTTCCGTTGATCAGCGCGGGACGCCGGGGACCGCCGGGCTCATCGAGTCGCGGGCGCCGCCACCGTCGCACGCTCCGGGCGTCGCCGATCGGCGGGTGAGAGTGCGGCGACGGCGGCGCCGGAAGCGGCCGGGACGGGGGCGCCGGGCATGGCCGGGGCGAGGGCGCCGGGCGCGGGCAGGGCGCGGCGAGGGTTTGCAACCGCTGTCAGGACGAGGAGGGGAAAGGTGCGCCGCATGATCGCTCCCATGGACGTGGAACCTGGGGGGTGAGGCGTCCGGACGGTCGGACCTTCGGTTGCGGCGGCTCGCGCCGCCGGGTTTTCGCAGCTCATGATCTGGTCACAGGGGGCGCACGAGCCAAGGGCACCCCCATTCGGCACTTCTTTTAGGAAAGTTTCCTAAGAGTTGTCGTGATCGTAGCCTTGACAGAGTCCTGCCACAAGGCCCAAAAACGTCAATCGCCGCACTGCCGGACAGGAACGTTCCAAAGCCCGGTTCCCCGGCACGGCTTCGGCGTCCGGCACGGCGAACCGCACCGGACGCGCGCCTCACCCGACCCTCAGGTGATGTCGAAACCGCTGAAGAGCAGCAGGGCCAGCCCCAGGGCGACGACCACGTTGATCGCGGTCGCGGCGGCGAAGACCCCCACCGGGCGCCAGCCGGCCTCCCTGAGCGAGGCCACCCGGAACTCCAGGCCGATGCTGACGAAGGCCAGGATCAGGAACCAGACCCGCAGGTCGTTGACCACCCCGATGGTCTCCTTGCCCGCCGCCGCGGTCACCGTGGACAGCCACCAGGTGGCGATCACCGAGGCCGCGACGAAGCCGAGCACGAACTTCGGGAAACGCCGCCAGAACTCTCCCGGCCCCGGGCGCTCCGCGTCGGCACGGCGCTCGATCCGGAAGGCGAAGTAGGCGGTCAGCGCGATGGTCACCACACCGATCAGCGCGTTCTGGGTGACCTTCACGATGCTCGCCACCGCGAGCGCGTCATCTCCGACGATCGCGCCGGCGGCGGTCACCGCGGCGGTGGTGTCGATATTGCCGCCGATCCACGCCCCCGCCACCTCCGGGCTGAGCCCGAAGACCCCGGCCAGCCAGGGCAGGATGAAGATGGACGGCAGGGCGAAGGCGATCACCAGGCTGGCGCTGTAGGCGAGCTGCTCGCGCCTCGCCTGGACGGCGCCCGCCGCCGCGATGGCCGCGCTCACCCCGCAGATCGACACCGCGGCCGACAGCAGCGCGCGGAGCCTGTCGTCCAGGCCGAGCCTGCCGCCGAGCCACCAGGTGAACAGGAAAACCGCGGTGATCAGCACGATCGCCTGGATGATCGCGGGACCGGCGGCCGTGACGATCACCTTGAGGTTGATCGAGGCGCCCAGCAGGACGAGACCGGTCTTGATGAAGAACTCGGTGCGGAAACCTCCGGCGAGGCGGTCGCGCAGCCCGGTCGCGGTCAGGACCGCGTTTCCCGCCAGTCCCAGGATGATCGCGTACACCGGATACTCGACGGCGGCGCCGATGTCCCCGAGCGCGGTGCCCTCAAGCAGGTCCGGCACGTTCTTGTCCAGGTAGCGGGTGGCCGCGGCCAGCAGCAGGACGACCAGGACGCCGAGCAGCGCCCACCCCCCGCCACTCGCGGAGACGGCCGCGCCGATCTCCACCTTCTCTCGCCTCCCGGCGCTCATCAGGGCACCAGCCCGACGGGGATGACGCCGAGGAGCACCAGCGCCAGGAGCACGAGCCCGACGACCATCGCCGCCCAGTCCTCGTTGATCGCCGTCCGGCCGTCGTCCGCGGTTGGGGGATCTGTCTCGCTCATCTCACGACCTCACTCGTTGTTTCGCGGTACACCCCCCGAGTCATTTCATGTTAAGTCAGTAGGAATTAAAGGTAAACTGGGTGACCTCACTCGCCGACCATCGGACCCACCGGTCGGCAGGCACATCTCCGGCGGTACGGTAGCGAGGCATCCCGTACCGCCCCCTGGAGCACCACCATGTTCTTTGGCATCACCGACATCTGGACCTACGTGGTCGGCGCCTTCTTCATCATCCTGCTGCCCGGCCCGAACTCGCTGTACGTGCTGAGCACCGCCGCCCAGCGCGGGGTACGCCAGGGGTATCGAGGGGTCATGGGGGTCTTCCTCGGCGACACCGTCCTGATGGTGCTCGCCGCGGCGGGGGTCGCATCACTGCTGAAGTCGACGCCGATCCTGTTCAACGTCGTCAAGTACGCCGGGGCGGCCTACCTGGCCTGGATCGGGTTCCAGATGCTGCGGGGGGCCTGGCGCTCACGGCGCTCCCCCGAGGCCGCGCGGGCGACGGCCCCCGAACCGGAGCGGACCGCGGAGAGCCCCTTCCGCAAGGCCCTGGTCATCAGCCTGATGAACCCGAAGGCGATCCTGTTCTTCATCTCGTTCTTCATCCAGTTCGTGGACCCCGCCTACGGCACCCCCGCGCTGTCGTTCCTGATCCTGGGCGCGATCTGCCAGGTGTTCAGCGTGCTCTACCTGTCGGCGCTGATCTTCGGCGGCACGTTCCTGGTCGGCCGGTTCCGGGCTCGCCGCGGCATGTCGACGGCGCTGCGGACGGGCGTGGGCGCGCTCTTCATCGGCTTCGGCGTGCGACTGGCTACCGCGACCCTTGGTTGACCTTGATCGCGACGCTGACCAGCGAGAGGAACAACTCGGCGTCGGCCCGTCCCTCGATGGTCATGGCCACCCACCCGGCGTCCGCGCCCGGAGTGACCCGCCGGCAGTCGGTGAGCACCCGGGCCCACCGATCGATCACGTCGGTGGTGAGGAGCAGTTCCGCGGTGTGATCGCCGGACATTCTGACGATCTCCCGGCCGCCGGAGCGAAATCCCAGCCCCCGGCGGGTGCGTTTCAGCGCCAGGTCGGGCCAGCCGATGAGCTGGGCCGCCACATTCGCGACGCCCTCGGTGGAACGGCGGGACGCGCGCGTGCTCAGCACTGCCATGTCTCCCATGGTCGCGGACCGGACCCAATCGGGAAAGCTTCCGTTTCTCAACCGTTACCGGGCACGTGATCGTCTTCATTAATCGTAATAATTCACACTTCCCCCGCACCCGATTGAGATGGTAATAGGCGGTTTTCACGAGAAGGTGGACCTCGGTCAGATACGGTGAGTGGCCGGTGAACAGCCGGAGACGGCGATCTCCGCGATCGCCCTCGACATGGCCGGCATGTGTACGCCGTGCCGGGGTAGGCGCGAACGTCCAAGCGCCCACCATCGCACCAGCCCGTGGAGCGTCATGAGCCATCAGCCCATCGTCCTCCCCCGCCTCGCCGCCCTGGCCAGACAGGCGGCGCCGAGACTGCTTGAGGGCGTCGTCGCCCCCCTTGCCGTCTTCTACGCCGCGCTGGCCGTCCTCGGCCTGCGGGGCGCGCTGGTCGCCGCGGTCACCTGGGTGTACGCGGGGGTGGGGTGGCGGCTGGTCCGGCGGATTCCGGTGCCCGGGACGATGATCCTCGCCGTCATCGCGATCACCGTCCGGGCGCTGCTGGGGTTCTGGACCGGGAGCGCGGTGCTCTACTTCCTCCAGCCCGAGCTGGGGACGATCTGCATCAGCATGGTCTTCCTCGCCTCGGTCCGGTTCAACCGCCCGCTGGTGCAGCGGCTGACCCTCGACTACATCCACCTGCCGTCGGCGGTGCTGAGACACGAACGGGTCCGCCGGTTCTTCGCCCGCATCACCCTGCTGTGGGCCTTCGTGCTGCTGGCCAACTCCGCGGTGAGC
Source organism: Streptosporangium sp. NPDC049644 (assembly GCF_040675205.1). Lineage (NCBI taxonomy): Bacteria > Bacillati > Actinomycetota > Actinomycetes > Streptosporangiales > Streptosporangiaceae > Streptosporangium > Streptosporangium sp. NPDC049644. The sequence continues at coordinate 16,823 of NZ_JBFAOJ010000004.1, forward strand.
ATCTGGCTGCTGCTGCACGAGTCGATCGGCACCTACCTGCTGGTCCGTACCTCGACCGTGGCCGTGATCAGTGGCCTGGCCGTGGCCTTCTCGCTGTACGCCTTCCGCCGGGTGCTACGCCGCCTGCACTACGACCCCCTCGCCGCCCCGCCCGCCTGACGGGGCGACCTCCGCGCGATGAACGCGCGAAAAGAGGGCAGGGAGGTTCGCATGGTCATGGATCGGATACCAAAACGTTGGGCCGGGCTTCCGGTGTTCGTCGTCGCGCTCGTGCTGGTGGCGGTGGTGGGGTCACTGGCGGCCGTCAACGCCGGCGGCGAGTACCTGTCACTGGATCGCCCGCCGTGGGCGCCGCCGCAGTGGCTGTTCGGCCCGGCCTGGACGGTGCTGTACATCATGATCGCCCTGTCCGGCTGGCTCGCCTGGTCGGCGCGCGGCCTGACCCCGGCGCTCGGTGTCTACGCGGTCCAGCTGATCCTCAACGCGGCCTGGACACCACTGTTCTTCGGCGCCGGGCAGTACGGCCTGGCGTTCGCGGAGATCGTCGTCCTCTGGCTGGCCATCGTGCTCAACATCGTGCTGTTCTGGCGGATCAGCCGCCCCGCCGCCTGGCTCCTGGTCCCCTACCTGCTCTGGGTGACCTACGCGTCCTCGCTGAATCTCGCCATCTGGCAGCTCAACTGAGCGTTCCCGCTCCGTGCGCGGGCCCCCGCCCCTGTCGCTCCCCGACGAAAGTCGGAGGTGGTCGGGGCCGTTCGGAGGATGTGGCGGGCTGTGCCCGGTTCCCAGGATCGGTGGGACGGATCTCATGGTGATCTCAGGGGCATGACCGGAGACCTCGGGGGTTCTCCCGGATGTCCGGAGATCACCGGGGGGTGCCAGCGTTCCGTACGAGACATCCCCACCCCCTGACTGGAGCCCGGTGTGACACAGGCAATCCTTGACACCCTGCACGACGCGATGGCGTCTCCCTGGATCTATCCGGCGCTGTTCGCGCTGGCGTTACTCGACGGGTTCTTCCCCGTGGTGCCGGCCGAGACGTCCGTCATCACCGCCGGGGTGTTCGCCGCAGCCACCGGCGCGCCCGACCTGCCGCTGATCGTCGCGACGGCCGCGCTGGGCGCGTTCGCGGGTGACCACGTCTCGTACGCCGTCGGGCGCGGCGCCAACAACCGGCTGCGTAACGGCAGGCGCAGCCGCAGGACGTTCGCCTGGGCGGAGCGGGCACTGGCGGAACGGGGCGGGCTGATCCTCGTGGTGGCCCGCTACATCCCGGGCGGCCGTACCGCCTGCACCCTCACCATGGGCGCGGTCGCCTACCCCCGACGCTCGTTCGCCCTCTTCGACGCGGTGGCCGCGCTTTCCTGGGCGCTCTACTCGGGACTGATCGGCTACGTGGGCGGCGCGGCCTTCGAGAACGACCCGGTCAAGGGCCTGCTGCTCGGTCTCGGGATCGCCGTGACGATCACCGCCGCGGTCGAGGTCGTCCGCTACCTGCGCCGGCCTCGGGTCCCGGCGGAGCCGCAGGCGAGCCTGGTCACCTCCGGCGACCGACTCCGGCGACGTTCATGATCGCTTCCAGATCAGGGTGTGCCACCGGCCGTCCTCCTCCGCCGCCAGCACCAGACGGTCGCCGTCGGCGTTCAGCTCGCGGATCTGGACGGTGCCGACGAAGGCCGGGTTGAGCGACAGCTCGACGTCGTGGGCGACGTGCCCGTCGCGGATCTCGTAGCGGCCCGCGTAGGCGAAGAACGAGGTGAACGCCTCGGCCAACGCCTCCGGGGGCGCCTTCCGCGGGCTGACACCGGGTAGCGGGGATCGCCCGGCGCGCGCGATGGTCGCACTCATGTGGCCGTCGGGGGTGTAGCAGAGCAGCCCCACCGCGTCGGCGCCGAAGGGGTGCGAAACCCTTCCTCCGGCACTGACGATCCGCCACTCGACCAGGCGCCAGGCGCCCACGAGATCCATGCCCGCGAAACTATGACAAGAGAAGCCAGCTAGTCAACAGCCCCGATGCGAATCTCGGGGAATTCCCCGAGAAGTCAGGGTTAATCCCGATGGCTCCGGCACCTCCGGCCACGGGACGCTTCCACTGTTCATCGCGAGACCCCCACCGGACGCCTTCCCGAGGCGATCCGGTCATCTCGCCATGGCTTCATCTGGTTGGGAGGAGTGCGCATGACCGTGCTGGCGGCAGGCCTGGCGTTGCTGGGCTCCCTGTTCTTCGCACTCGGCGCCGCGCTGCAGCAGTTCGAGGCGTCGAGCACCTCCCGCGCCGTCCTGAGACACCTTGTCCGCCGCCCCAGGTGGCTGCTCGGTGGCCTGGCCATCGCGGCGGGCACGGCCCTGCACGTCGTCGCGCTGAAGTACGGCCCGCTCACCGTGGTACAGCCGATGGGCGTGGCCAGCCTGCTGTTCGCCCTGCCCTGCGCCGCCGCGCTGCGACGTCGCAGGCCGCGGCCGGGCGAACTGGCCGCCGCCGCGGTGATCTCGATCGGGTTGATCGGCCTGGTGCTGGTCGTGCCCGACCAGGGCGGCGACCCGCACCTCGGCACCGGGGAGGCGGTGGCCCTGCTCGCGGGGGCGGCCGCCGCCTCCCTGGCGCTGTGGACCGCCGCCAGGCAGGCCTCCCCCGCCGCGAGAGCCTGCCTGCTCGCCATGGGCGCGGGCGTGCTGTACGGCGCGACCGCCACGCTCACCCGGGTCCTGGTCGACGGGGGCGGGGAGTTCTGGTTCCTGCTCGCCGTCCCGATGCCCGCTCTGATCGCACTGGCCCTGCTCCAGCGCGCCTACGCCGTCGGCCACTTCGGCGTCGCCTTCGCCGCCCTCCAGGTGTCCGACCCCCTCACCGCCGTCGTCTTCGGCGCCCTCCTGCTCGGTGAACCACTGCCGACCGGCGTGGCGGCGGTGCTCACCGCACTGGCGGCGGCGGCGCTCACCGCCGCCGGAACCGTCTCACTGGCCCGCACCACCCCGATGTCCCCATCGCACGACGTGACAGCGCGACGAACAGCACGATGAACGGAGTCCTGATGGCCATGCCGTCCGCCACCACCCTGCCGATCCCCGCGCGGGTCCCCGCCGCCCTTCCCACCCGGCCTCGCCGGGTGCTGATCGCCACCGACACCTACCCGCCGGACGTGAACGGCGCCGCCTACTTCACGCACCGGCTGGCCCGGGGCCTGGCCGAGCGGGACAACGAGGTCCACGTGGTGTGCGCCTCGGCCTTGGGGCCGGCCGGGACCGAGCGGGTGGAGGGGGTGACCGTGCACCGGCTGCGCTCGGCGCCGGTGCTGGTCCACCCGACCATGCGCGTCTCGGTGCCGACCCGGCTGGACCGGCTCATCGACGAGATCTCCCCCGACGTGGTCCACACCCAGGGGCACTTCGTCGTCGGCCGCGCGGCGATCTCCGCCTCCCGGCGTGCCGGCATCCCCGTCGTGGCGACCAACCACTTCATGCCGGACAACCTCTTCCAGTTCGCGCACATCCCCGAACGGCTCCGCACCAGGGCGGGCGCGCTGGCCTGGAAGGACTTCAACCGGGTCTTCTCCCGGGCGGACCGGGTCACCACACCCACCAGAATCGCGGCGGGACTGCTCACCGCGAAGGGCTTCGGCCCGCCGGTGGAGCCCGTCTCCTGCGGCATCGACCTGGCGAGGTTCCAGCCGCGTGCCGAGCCGAAGGCGTGGGCGCGCGGGGCCTTCGGCCTGCCCGACCGGGACACCATCCTGTTCGTCGGCCGACTGGACGAGGAGAAGCGGCTGGACGAGCTCATCCGTGCCCTGCCGCACGTGCTCAACAACGCCGACGCGCAGATCGCGCTGGTCGGCACCGGCGGGCAACGGGCCGCACTGGCCCGGCTGGCCGACCGGATCGGAGTCGGCGACCGGGTGACCTTCCTCGGTTTCGTGCCGGACGAGGCGCTGCCCCAGGCGTACGCCGCCGCCGACGTCTTCGCCATGCCGGGCGTCGCGGAGTTGCAGAGCATCGCCACGCTGGAGGCCATGGCCACCGGCCTGCCGGTCGTCGCCGCCGACGCGATGGCCCTGCCGCACCTGGTACGGCCCGGCGAGAACGGTGGCCTGTTCTCACCGGGCGATGTCCAGGAACTGGCGCGGCACCTGAGTACCCTGCTCGCCTCACCGGGACTGCGTGCCTCGATGGGCACCGCGAGCCGCGCCATCGCGCTGACCCACGACCACCAGGCCTCCCTGGCCAGGTTCGAGGCGATCTACCGGGAGGTGGCGCGGTGATACCCCGGGGCGGGACGCCGGGCTCCGCGGTGATCTACCAGGACATGGCGCGGTGAACTCCGGGGCGAAACACCGGAGGCGATGCAATGAACCCCGAGACGATTCACCGGGAGGCGGGGCGATGGACTCCACAGCGATTCACCGAAAGGCCGCACGATGAACAAGGACCTGCCGTCCCGGCTGCCGGGTGTGGCCGGGCCGCTGCTCGCCCTGGCCGCGATGGGCTACGCGCACCTGGCCTCGGCGGACGCGGTGAGCCCCTGGAGCGGCCTGGTCAGCGAGTACGCGCTGCGCGTTGACAGTGCCTGGGCGATGACCGGCGGCACGATCGCCCTGGCCATGGGCTGCCTCTGGGTCGCGTACCTGCTGGCCAGGGTGGACCCGGTGCGCGGCGCCGCGGCACGCGCGCTGTTCGTCGCCTCGGCGCTGGGACTCCTGCTCACCGCCACGTTCCCCACCGACGCGGCGCCCGGTGTCACCTCGATCGGCGGGGAGATCCACCGCTGGTCGGCGGCCGTCGTCTTCACCGCACTGCCCTGCGCGGGGTGGATGCTCGGCCGCCGGTCCGGGAGCCGGGCACTGGCGGGGGCCGCTGTCGCCTCCGTGGTGCTGCTGGCCTGGTTCCTGGCCGCCCACCCGGGCTCGCTGGTCTCGGATCTGATCGGCGGCCCCGACCACTACGGCCTGGCGCAGCGTCTGCTGCTGCTCTCCGAGATGACGCTGGTCCTCCTCGCCGCCCTGCGGTCAGGCCACCGGGTCGGCGAAGGCGCGACCGGTCGCCTCGGCCACCGGTGGCCCGGGAGCGACCGGGGTGTGACGGTTCCCATCCAGCCCGGCCCGAACGACGCCCGGCGCCCTCACCAGCCGATAGGTCGCCTCTGACGACGAGGCCGCCCCCTCCGCTCGCTTACCGGCGAGCGAATGAGACGTGTCACACGTACCCGGCAAGGCCTTACCTACGCTAACGTAGGTTACGGTTGCGTAGTCTTTGAGGGAGAGGCCTGATGCGAAAGTTCAGTGAGACCGAGCTGCTGCTCGAACTTGAGCCCGTCGTCGCGGGAGAGCTGGACCGGCACCACAAGATGGCCAAGGAGTGGTTCCCGCACGAGTATGTGCCCTGGTCGGAAGGCCGGAACTACGACGGTCTCTTCGAGGGTGACGCCTGGGACGAGTCCGACACCGAGATCCCCGAAGAGGCCCGGATCTCCCTCATCGTCAACCTGCTGACCGAGGACAACCTCCCCAGCTACCACCACGAGATCGCCACGACCCTGGGCCGCGACGCGGCGTGGGGCACCTGGGTGCACCGCTGGACCGCCGAGGAGGGCCGCCACGGCACCGCCATCCGCGACTACCTGACGGTCACCCGCGCGGTCGACCCGGTCGCGCTGGAGCGCGCCCGGATGGTGCACATGGGCGAGGGCTTCACCAACTCCTACGAGGGCGTGCTCGCCTCGGTCGCCTACGTCTCCTTCCAGGAGCTGGCCACCCGCATCTCGCACCGCAACACCGGCAAGGCCTCCCTGGACCCGAACTGCGAGCGCCTGCTCGCCAGGATCGCCGCCGACGAGAACCTGCACATGCTCTTCTACCGGAACCTGCTCAGCGCGGCCTTCCAGCTCGCCCCCGACCAGACCATGCGCGCGGTGACCGACGTCGTCACCACCTTCCAGATGCCCGGCACCGGCATCGAGGGCTTCACCCGCAAGGCCATGACCATCGCCAACGCCGGGATCTACGACCTGCGCCTGCACATGGACGACGTGCTGCAGCCGGTCCTGCGCCAGTGGGACGTGTTCAACCTGAAGGACCTCGGCCCCGAGGGCGAGAAGGCCCGCGAGGAGCTCTCCGAATTCCTCACCCGCCTGGAGACCACCGCCTCCCGCTTCGTCGAGCGCCGCGAGGCCCGCCGCGCCCGCCAGGCCGCGAACGCCTGAAGCCCCCCGCACCCGAAGGACCGCGGAACGCGGTCCCTCTCCCTTGCCGCGCTCCGCCTCGGAGTGAGGTGAACAGCTCGAACGTGCCGCCCACGGCTGATCGAACGATCATCGCGTGTCCGATCAGCCGCATGATCCGTGTCCGACTGGACGTGTTCTTCCTGGCGTCAGGACAGGAGTGATCACCGTCCGTCCCGAGTTCTCGCAGCAGGCGGAGAGCCGGGTATGTCTCAGGCGGCCGGGGCCAGTTCGCGGGGCCGGGAGTGTTGGACGGCGGGCCTCAGGGTCCGGAGGAAGATCAGAACCAGCACGGCCGCCAGGCCGGTGGTGATCGGCGGGACCAGGAAGGCCAGGGTCTCGCCGAAGCGGTCCACGAGCTGACCGGCCACGGCGGCGCCGGTCGCGATGCCCAGGCCGATCGCGCCGGTGAGCCAGGTGAACGCCTCGGTCCTGACCTCGCTGGGCACCAGGGTCTCGACCAGCGTGTAGCCGGTGATCACCGCGGGGGCGATGACGAACCCGGCCAGGCCCGCCCCGCCGTACAGCATGGGGATGGACGTGGCGAACATCAGGACGGCGGTGGCGGCGGAGAGCAGTCCGACGCCCGCCACGAGACGGATCGGGGCACCCGCCCGCCAGCGGACGACGCCGTAGAGGATGCCGCCGACGAAGCTGGCCCCCGAGAAGGTCGCGTAGATCGACCCCGCCGTCCCTGCCTGGCCGAGTGCGGCGGTGTAGGAGGTGATGCCGACCTGGAGGCTGCCGAAGACGGTGCCGATGGCGACGAAGGCACCCGCGAGCACGGCCACCCCCCGCAGCCGGAACACCCCGCGCTGGGCACGGACCCGGACCGGCATCGGCTCGGGAGCGCCCTTGCCGACCAGGGCGAACAGCAGCGTCCCGATTACGATCATGATCAGTGCCAGCAGAAGCGCCCAGACCGGTGAGAACCCGGTCGAGATGGCCACCAGCAGCACCGGGGCGAGGGTGAAGGTCAGCTCGTCGGTGATGGACTCCAGGGCGAAGGCCACATCGAGCCTGCCCGAGCCGCCGAGCAGGTGCGCCCAGCGGGCCCGGACCATCGAGCCGATCTGCGGCACCGTGGCACCGGCCAGTGCCGCGACGACCACCAGCGCCGGGGCCGGGGCGTGGGCGGAGGCCAGCACGAGCAGCGTGCCCAGCGCGGCGGCGTGCAGACCGACCTGCGGGAACAGCACCTTCGCCTGACCGTGCCTGTCGGCCAGCCGCCCGGACCGCGGACCGGCCAGCGCTGCCGCCACCGCGGCGGCGGCAGCGGCGACACCCGCCACACCGTACGAGCCGGTGGACCACTGCACGAGCAGCAGGACGCCGAGCTGGAGCATCGCGTACGGCAGGCGCGCGGCGAACGCGGGCACGAGAAACCGCCAGGCTCCGGGGGTGCCGAGCACGGCGAGGTACGACTTCAACAGATCTCCGTCCAACATCCAGACGGAGACTCCGCCCGGCTCGGGAGCCCACCGGGGGTGGTGGGCTTCGACCGGGGTGATACCGCTGTCGCGGCCGCCGAGCGGTCATCGCACGCGTTCCTGTGGAACGCGACAACCATCTACCTTATGCCACGAACCGCTGTTGGGCCGAAGCCGGCCGCTCTCCAGCCGAGGTCGCGGGTCAATCTGCCGAACGGCCCAGGGGTCGTCGCCGGGTGGCGCCTATGCCGCCGAGCAGGGTGAGCGCCTGGCGCTGGGACTGCCGGGTTCGGCATGGTAGATGATCAGTTGCTGGCCGGGCGCGTCGCGTACGTCGAAGGCCTGATAGGTAAGGACCAGGGGACCGACGTCCGGGTGCATGAGGTGTTTCGCGTCCCGGGTCTTGCCCCGCACGTCGTGGGCGCTCCACAGGGCCGCGAACTCGCCGCTCCGCTCGGTCAGGGTCCGTACGAGCTCGCGGAGCCGGGGTGCCCGGGGTCGAAGCCGGCCGCCTGCCGCAGGTTGGCCACGGTGGCCTGGGCGGCCCAGTTCCAGCGGGTGTGGAAGTGCCGCCCGGCGGGGTCGAGGAAGGTCATCCGGGCCAGGTTGTCGGCGGGCTCGAAGGGCGAGAACAGGGCCTCGGCCAGCGCGTTGGCGGCGAGGATGTCCAGGGTGCGGTTGACGACGAACGCGGGAGTGTTCGGGTAGCCGTCCATCAGCTGGCGCAGTGCGGGACCGACCGCGTCCTGGACCTGGCCTGGAAGTGAACGGCCGGGCTCCGGCGGACGGCCGACCGGATGGGGTCTCATGTCGGCGGATACCCGGTTCAAGGGCTGAACCACAGGCCCGGACCGGAACTCCCGCACGACGTCCGACCGCCCCGAAATCTCGGCAGATTGAAAGGCAACTCTTCGGCAGATCGAAAGGACGGTGTTCGGCAGACTGAAAGGCCAACCCTCGGCAGATCGAAAGTCGATGTTACTGTTTCCCCATGCGGCAGGGGATCGAGTACACACCCAGACGTGCGACGGAGCTGGTCTGCGACGCGCTCCAGGACATGCGTGTCATCGTGCTCAACGGTGCTCGCCAGGTGGGCAAGAGCACCCTGGCCGAGCACGTCCTCGGCCAGATTCCCAACAGCGTCGCGCGTTTTCTCGACGATCCGGCCATCCGCGCGGCGGCGATCGACGACCCCGTCCGCTTCATCCGTCACGACGGCCTGATGCTCATCGACGAAGTGCAACGCGTTCCGGACCTCTGGCTTGCCATCAAGCACCTGGTCGACCGCGACCCGCGACCCGGCCGGTTCCTGCTCACCGGTTCCGCGCGCCTGCTCGCGTTGCGGAGCATCCCGGACGCGTTGCCAGGACGGTCGGAGACGATCGAACTGTGGCCGCTCTCCCAGGGGGAGATCGACAACGAGCCCGACGGGTTCGTCGACGCGGCGTTCGACCTCGGCTCCGACCTCCGGGCCGAACCGCGTGGGTTCCATCGCAAGGACTACCTGTCGCGGGCGATCAGGGGCGGCTATCCGGAAGCCGTCAGGAGAGAGGCCCCCAACCGTCGCCGCAGGTTCTTCGAGGGCTATCTCTCCGACATGATCAGCAGGGACGTCAAGCAGGTGGCCGACATCGAGCGCACCGGCGACATGCGCAGGCTCGTCGCGCTCCTCGCGGCGCAGAGCGGGGGGCTGCTCAACCTCAGCCGACTCGGGTCCGAGCTGGGCATCTCCACGCCTACCGTCCGCAGCTATGTGAAGATCCTGGAAACCATCTACCTGACCCGCCTCATCCCCGCCTGGTCGGCCAACACGACCACACGTGCCGTCGCCACCCCGAAAGTGATCTTCGTCGACACGGGTCTCGCCGGATACCTGACCACCGGAGCCGTCGGCGATTCTCTCGTCGGGGGATTGCTGGAGAATTTCGTCCTCGGTGAGATCTCCCGGCAGTTGACCTGGTCACAGACGTCCGCACGGCTTTATCACTACCGGGACCGGGATCAGTACGAGGTCGACGGCGTCATCGAGAACAATGCGGGCGAGATCATCGGCATCGAGGTCAAGGCCTCGGAAACCGTACGCTCCGACGACTTCCGAGGCCTGCGCCTCCTGCAGCGCAGGCTCGGATCCCGGCTTCGCGCGGGGTTCGTTCTCTACTGCGGCCAGGATTCCCTGAGCTTCGGTGACGGGCTCTCCTGCCTGCCGATCTCCGCATTGTGGACGACGGGCAGTAAATGATCTTCTTCAGCCGGGCGGGGACAACAGACCCGCACCCCCGAAACATGACGTATCCGGCTCGCGGCGCCGCCGCCTTCGGCGGGGGCGGCGTCGTGCTCGCTCGCTCACCACGTAGATCCCGCGCTCGGATGCTCACAAACAGGTTATTACCGGGCTAATGCCAGGATGAGGTGATGGGCGCGGGGAAGCTACACGGGAGAGAGTCCGAAGAGGACGCGATCGCCGAACTGCTGGCGGGAGCCCGGGCGGGCACCAGTTCGTCGCTGGTGCTGCGCGGCGAGCCGGGCATCGGCAAGACGGCGTTGCTCGACCACGCCGCCGCGACAGCCGGGGACATGCGACTGGTCCGCGGTACGGGGGTCGAGTTCGAGGCGGAGCTGCCGTTCTCGGGGCTGCAGTTGTTGCTGCGCCCGGCGCTCGGATCCCTCGCCGCACTGCCCGGCCCGCAGCGCGAGGCTCTGGAGGCGGCGTTCGGGCTCGGGCCCGCGGCCGGCTCCGAGCCGATGCTGGTGGGGCTGGCGGTGCTCTCCCTGCTGGCGGAGCACGCGGGCGAGGCGGGACTGCTGTGCCTGGTCGACGACGCGCAGTGGCTCGACCGGGCGTCGCGGAACGCGCTTCTGTTCGCCGCCCGGCGCCTGCACGCCGAGGGCGTGGTCATGATCTTCGCCGCCCGGGACGGCGAGGGATCCTTCCCTGCCTCCGGCCTTCCGGAGTCGCGCCTCTCCGGGCTGGCCCCGGAGGCGGCCGCTGCCCTGCTCGACCGGCATCCGCTCGCACCCGCCGTGCGCTACCGCCTGCTCGCCGAGGCCGGCGGCAACCCGTTGGCTCTGCTGGAGTTGCCGGTCGCCCTGGCCGCCGAGGGCGGCAGCGCGTTATCACCGGGGGCGCTCCCCCTCACCGGCCGCCTGCGACTGGCCTTCCACGGTCAGGTCAGCCGGATGCCGGAGGCCTGCCAGAGCCTGCTCCTGGTGGCGGCGGCCGACGAGACCGGAGAACTCGCCGTGATCCTGCGTGCCGCCGCCGCCCTGGGGGCGGCCGTCGAGGACCTGTCCCCCGCCGAGCGGGCCGGCCTGGTGCTCCGCGGTGACGCCGACGACACCGCGATCCGCTTCCGCCATCCTCTGATCCGCGCCGCCGTCTACCAGCGGGCGCCGCTCGGGCAACGCCTCGCCGCCCACCGCGCGCTCGCCGCGGCCCTCGGCTCGCCCGAACACGCCGACCGCCGGGCCTGGCATCTGGCGTCCGCCGCCACCGGAGCCGACGAGGAGGCCGCCGCCGCGCTGGAACGCACCGCCGCCCGTGCCCGCGAACGCGGCGGCCACGAGGCGGCCGCGGCGGCGTACGAACGGGCGGCCCGCCTGAGCGCCGAGCCCGCCGCCAGGGCCCATCGCGAGGCCCTGGCGGCGGAGGCGGCGCTGGAGGCGGGGGATCTGGAGCGTGCCAGAGCCCTCGGGGGCCGCGCGGCCCGGCGGCTGGACGAGGCCCCGACGGTGAATGCGCGGATCGCCCAGGTGCGGGCGCTCGCCGACTTCTGGCAGGGCTCCTACCCCGCCGCCCACCGGTTGCTGCTCGACGGCGCCGGGCTCGTCCGCGACACCGATCCGGGCCAGGCCGCCGGGTTGCTGATCCAGGCCGTGCACACCTCCTGGTACCTGGGGGAGCGGCAGCTCGCGGCGACGCTGGACCGGCTGGCCGCGCTGCCGTTGGACGACGCGGATCCACTCGCGCCGGCGGGGTCCTACCTCGCCCATCTTGACCGGGGCCGTTCCGAGCGGCCGCCACCGCTGGGCGACACCCTCGCGGCGATGCGGCGGCGGGGCCGGGCCCCCGACCAGGCGTTGACGATCCTCTGCGGAGCGGCACTCGCCTTGGGCCAGGACGCCGACGCCTACGAGCTGGCGGTCGCGCTCGCCGCCGAACACCGCGCCCGGGGCGGCGCCGGGCGGCTGCCGACGGTGCTGTTCTTCATGGTCGAGGGCGAGGTCTTCACCGGACGGCATCTGGACGCGCTCGCCACGGCGACCGAGGCGCTGGGGCTCGCCCGCGACACCGGTCAGCGGCAGTGGGTCAGCCAGTTCAGCAGCGTGCTCGCCTACCTTGACGCGGCCAGAGGGGAGGAGGCGGCCTGCCGGCGCAACGTCGAGGAGGGGCTGGCGGGGGTCACCGCCGGAGGCATCTCCCCCGGCGCGCCGTGGGCGCACTGGTCGCTCGGGCTGCTGGACCTCGGCCTCGGCCGCGCCGAGGCCGCGCTCGCCCGCTTCGAGCGCCTGACCCACGAGCCGATGCGCCATCACATCTGCGCCACCCGTTCCACGCCCGACCTGGTGGAGTCGGCCGTACGGGTGGGGGCGCCGGAACGCGCCGCCGAGCCTCTGGCGCGCTTCGAACGGTGGGCCGAGTCGGTCCGGCAGCCGTGGGCCGACGCGCTCGTGCTGCGCTGCCGTGGACTGCTCGCCGCCGACGACCAGGCCGAGGCCTGCTACACGGCGGCCCTCGAACTGCACGACCAGGACGGCCGCGCGCTGGAGTACGCCAGAACCGCGCTGCTCTACGGCGAGTGGCTGCGCAGGGCCCGGCGGAAGGCCGAGGCGCGCGGATCGCTGAACGATGCCCTGGAGGTCTTCGATCGGCTCGGCATGCGGCCGTGGGCCGAGCGCACCCGCGGCGAGCTCGCCGCGACCGGCGCCCAGGACCGGGGCGCCAGGCCCGCCGAAGGCGTGGCCGCCGACCTCACCCCACAGGAACTTCAGATCGCCCGGCTCGCCGCTCAGGGCCTGTCCAACCGCGACATCGCCGCGCGGCTCTTCCTCAGCCACCGGACGGTCGGCTACCACCTCTACAAGGCCTATCCCAAGCTCGGCGTCGCCTCCCGGAGCGAGCTCAAGGATTTCGCCGATCGGCCGGGGCTGTGAGATCCTGCCTCGATGAGTACTCCGGAACAGGTGCTACCTGGGCAGATGCTCACCGTGGACGTCGACGAGGTCCCGCCGATCGAGCTGGGTCCCGGTGTCCACGTACGGGCGCTCCCGGGCCTGCCGGGGATCAGGACATGGGTGATCGACATCGCTCCGGGTATGGGATGGCCGGGTCCGGATGTCCACGAGACCTACGGCGAGGTGTACTTCGTCGTGAGCGGCGAGGTCATCGAGGGAGACCACATCCACGGCCCGGGCACCTACGTCGCCTTCGGCCCGGAGACGAGCCACCGTCCCCGTACGGAGACCGGCGTGCGTGCCTTCGGCTTCAACTACGACGTCACCGCCTGAGTCCCCTCCTGAGCTCGGCGGCCTTCGCGGACGCGTCATGGCCGGGCCCGACGCCTTCGACGATGATCACCTCGCCCTCCAGATGGTCTGCTCGCAGCGGCAGGATCGCCTGGTAGGCGGCCGACTCGTACCAGTCCCGGGCGTTCTGCCCCGACGGGAACTCAAGCATGATGACGCTCCCGGGCCACCGGCCCTCACGGACGTCCACCGCTCCTCCGTGGACGACGAAGCGGCCGGAGAACGGTTCCATCGTCGGCTGGATCCTTTCCATGTACTCCAGCACCTCCGGATGGAGCTCCTCCGGGTCACGAAGATGCGCGATCACATAGGCGGTCATGGTTTCCCCTCTGTTCCGTGGACGACCGGGGCGGACCGGCCCGGCGGCCCGCCCCGAGGTGTTCAGGCTCCGGCCGGCACCTTGTCGAGAAAGCCGAGCACCTGGCTGATCCGCCCGTCGTCACCGATCACCGCGACGTCGAAGCCGATGACGATCGGCTCGGCGCCCTCGTGTCCCAGGTGCCAGGTGAAGCGCGCGATGTCGTGGTGGGCGTCCACGGCGCCGCCGAGGCCGAAGACCAGCCCGCCGAACTGACCCTGGACCGCCGCGATGGTGGCGTCGAGCCCGTCCCGGCCCCGAACGGAGACCAGCGGGTCGGTGTACACCGCGTCCTCGGCGAAGACCTCCGCCAGAACGGCCTGCCGCGCGGCGGCGTCGGTCTCGTTCCACGCGGCGAGGTAGCGCTGGACCAGCTCGTTCATGTCGCTCATGTCTCTCTCCTCAGTGGTCGTGCTCTCTTGTGACCACCAAGTTAGGAGGACGGGAACGACGGGGAATCTGACACGCTTAAGTACTTTCGCGCACGCCTTCAGTAGTCCGTCCCGTGAACGCCGGGAAGCGAACGATCTCCTTCGACCAGGCGAGATGACCGGCACTGCGAGCCATCCGGGAAGGTCGGCCTGATGGCCGGGCTGTCATGGGGTGCGGCCGGAGGCCTGCTTCGCAGGGGAGAGGTCTCCGGGGTCCCACCAGGAGCCGGTGCGGGCGGCCGATCGCAGGGCGGGCCAGGACAGGGCCGCGAGGGCGGCGGCCAGGGCGGCGACGGCCGCCATCGCACCTGACAGGCCGGTGGCCTCGGCCCAGCGCCCGACGTAGCCGGGACCGGCGAGGAAGCCGAGGTAGGCCACGGTGGACACCACGGATGTCGCCCTCCCCCTGGCGGCCTCGCCGACCTGGGCGGCGACGACGCCCATCAGCATGGGGAAGAGCACCGCCGTACCGGCGGCGGCCAGGGCCAGCCCGAGCAGGACCACCGGGACGGACCTCGCGCCGGACACCAGCAGGGTCCCGGCCGCGGCCGTCGCGGCGCCGGAGACGAGCACGGTCGTGGCGTGCCGGGAACCGAGCGCGCCGGCGGCGAAGCGGGTGAGGGCGACGACGGCGGCGAAGACCGCCGGACCGGCCGAGGCGAGCGCGGGACCGGCGTCGGCCACATCCGCCAGGTAGACCGCGCCCCAGCTCTGGTGGGCGTTCTCCACCGCGAAGGCCAGCGCGCCCAGCCCGCCGACCACGAGCAGCGGGAACAGCCGCGTCCCTCTCCCGCCTGATCGGCCTGCCTCGTCCCGGTACCGCTCGCCGCCCCGGACGGCCCCCGCCGCGACCGGGGCGCCCCGCGCATCGGCGACGACACCGAGCGCCGCGCCGGTCGCGGCGACCGCGACCAGCAGGAACGGTACGACGACCGGCGCTCCCAGGGCACCGAGCAGCCCGGCGGAGAGGCTGCCGACCACCACCAGGGCGGAGAAGGTGCCGTGCGCGCGGGTGATGACCGGCCTGCCGGAGGCCCGTTCCGCCGAGCCCGCCGCCGCGTTGATCGCGACGTCCGCCGCACCCGAGGAGGCACCGAGCAGGGCCAGCCCCGCCGACAGGCTCCAGAGGTCGCGTCCGGCCACGGCCACCAGCGTCCCCGCCGCGCCGAGCGTCACCAGCAGCAGCGCGGCGACCCGGAGCCCCCAGCGGTCGACCGCCCTGCCGGTGACGAGCATCGCGGGCAACGCCCCCGCCCCGATGAACAGCAGCGCCGTACCGAGTTGCCCGTCGCCGAGCTCCGCCTGGGCGCGGATCGCGGGCACCGAGGCACCCCACACTCCCCAGAAAGCACCGAACGCGGCAAAGCCCGCATAGGCCGTACGCGGCCGGGCGCCGCCACTCTCCACCGACACGTGTGTAACGATACACAAACCTCTTGTGTATCGATACACAGATATCCTCGGCCCATGAGCGGACGGACGGCACGACGCCGGGTGACCATGGCGGAGGTCGCCCGCGCGGCAGGAGTGTCCGTGATGACCGTCTCGTACGCCTACGGCCAGCCAGGACGGGTCTCCGACGAGGCGCGGGCCAGGGTCCGCGAGGCCGCCGAACGCCTCGGTTATCCGGGCCCGCACCCCGGCGCGCGGTCACTGCGCCGAGGCCGCACCGGCAACCTGGGCGTCGTCCTCGGCGAGCACCTCACCTACGCCTTCGACGACCCGCAGGCGACCCGCTTCCTGTCCGGCGTCGCCCAGGTCTGCGCCGACCACGGCATGGCCCTGACGCTCGTCCCGGTCACCGGAGCCCCCTCCGACGTCGACCGGGTCACCGAGGCGGCCGTCGACGCCTTCGTGGTCTGGACGACCGCCGACGACGACCCCGTCATCGACGCCATCGCCGCCACCGGCCTGCCCGCCGTGATCCACGGCGGCCCGCTCCGCGAGGGCCTGTCCTTCGTGGCCGCCGACGACCGCGCCGCCGCCACGGCGGTGGGCCGCGAGGTCTTCGCGGGGGCACGACGTCCTGGAGTGCTGAGCTTCCCCCTCGACCGCGGCCGGATCTCCCAGGTCGCCTTCGGCACCCGGGGCTCCCCCGAAACCGCCTCGGACGGCGCGTCCCCTGGAGTCGACCCCGACGCCTCGACCTTCCGGGTCACCCGGCAGCGGCTGCGCGGCTACCGCGACGCCTGGGCCTCCACCGGCGGCGACTGGTCACAGGTCCTGGTCGCCGTCTGCTCCACCAACAGCGCGCACGAGGCCGAAGCCCTCGCGGCCGAGCTGCTCACCGGCCCGTACGCCTGCGACGCGATCGCCGCGATGAGCGACGAGCTGGCCCTCGGCGCGCTGCGCACCGCCGCCCGGCTGGGCCTGAGCGTCCCCGGCGACCTCACCCTCAGCGGCTGGGACGACTCCGACACGGCCACCCCCGCCGGGCTCACCACGATCGCCCAGTCCCTCCGCGACCAGGGCGCCCACTGCGCCCGCACCGCCCTTGGCCACCCCGCCCCCGCCGGCCGGAGCGCCGACGTCTCCTGGCACCTGATCAGCCGCGCCTCCACCCGGCGGCCCTGAAAGGCGGCGTTACCGAGCCGCCGGGGTGAGGAGCCGTTTCATCAGGGGGGCCAGCGGGCGTTCGACCAGGATGTGGATGGCGTAGGCCACCAGGCACATCAGCGTCACCATGCCGGTCAGCAGCACGTAACGCTGCACGACGTCGCCGAGCCGGTCGAAGATGACAAAGCCGACGTGCGCGTGGATCAGGTACAGCGGGTAGGTCAGGGCTCCGGCGACGGCGAACCAGGGGCGGCCGAGCCGCCGGGTGACGCGGAGCGAGACGAGGAACAGCACGATGAAGATCGCGACGATGACGGCGACGACGACGGAGCTCTCGATCTCGGTGCGGTAGCGGGTGCCCACCTTGCCGGCGAACTCGATACCCCGGTAGACGGCGTTGCCGAAAGAGATCAGCACGATCGCGGCGAGCTGCGCCGACAGGCCGAACCGGTAGAGCAGGCACAGGGCCATGCCCGCGATGAAGTAGTGCGAGAACTGCGACTGCACCACCAGGTCGGCCACCGAATGGACCGGGGCGGGAAGCACCCCGCTCTGCAGCAGGAAGGTCAGCGCCAACCAGCCCCACAGCACCCCGACGACCCGGCTTCGGGTGATGCCGATCCAGGCGAGCACGAAGACGAGCGCGTAGAACCTGATCTCGGCCCACAGCGTCCAGTAGACGACGTCGATGTTGGGAATGTCGGGCAACGAATTGAACATCGTCAGATTGGCCAGATACTGCACGAGCGTGACGGGGTACCTGCCCATGCTCAGCGTGGCGGAGACCAGCGCGGTAATCGTCACCGCGACCCAGAAGGCCGGATAGAGACGGACGATCCGGGACACCAGAAAGGCTCCCGGACGACGGTTCCAGGCACTGAGCAGCACGACGAAACCGCTGATCAAGAAGAACATGTCAACGCCCAGGTAACCGAACCTGGCGATCTCACTCCCCGCCGGAAAACCGATCCGGATCGCACCGCCCGCGTACCCGGAGAAGACGTAGTGGTATATCGCCACGGAGACGGCCGCGGCGATCCGGAGCGCATCGATTTCGTAGAGCCGGTCGCGATTCGGGGCACGGTTCCACCCGACCCCTGAAACCAGGCCGGGAGACCT
Organism: Streptosporangium sp. NPDC049644; assembly: GCF_040675205.1. Lineage (NCBI taxonomy): Bacteria > Bacillati > Actinomycetota > Actinomycetes > Streptosporangiales > Streptosporangiaceae > Streptosporangium > Streptosporangium sp. NPDC049644. Next base: position 34,451 of record NZ_JBFAOJ010000004.1, read on the forward strand.
GTCGCTCTCCGCGACCATACTCCGAGAGGGGGAAGGGTTCACTTGACCTCGGCCATCAAACGCTAGCTCTTCGTACGGACAGGCGAAGGGCAGCCTCAGCGCCGATATCCCTCGGACGGCCCACCCCTACTTATCGATATCGGTTGGACACTTTGCCATATCCGTCAGGGGTGCGCCGATAAACAGCGGATTCCGATGATGTCGCCGCCATTCAGGGTAGCCATCGAATCGGCATCCGGTCTCGAACATCGACGAACCGTTCGAGATCCTTGATAGTCCATTCGGACCTATCAGACAAATCATGGCATAAAAATTATCGAACCTGAATATCCCTCAAAATCCCAGGCGGCCGCATTTTCCGTAATCAAAAGTGAAAGATCTTGCATAATTACCCGCCGACGCAATGACGCCACCTTTCAGCGCCGTGCATCGAAGAAGGAGACCGGGCGCCGCAACCGCCCGAGGCGTCCACCTCGACGTCGACGAGCCGGAGTGGCGGATGGAGGGAGCGGCCGATGTCGCGTCTCCGCTCCTTGGTTCAGGTGGTGCGGGTGTCGTACGTCGCGCGGTTGGCGAGCACATCGTCCATGTGCGTCTCGGCCCAGCCCTTGAGGCCGCGCATCATCTGGTGCAGCGAGAGACCGAGGTCGGTCAGCTCGTAGGAGACCGTGACGGGCACGGTCGGCGTCGCGGTGCGGGTGATCAGACCGTCACGCTCCAAGGAGCGCAGCGTCTGAGTGAGCATCTTCTGACTGACGCCGGCCAGCAGGCGGGCCAGCTCCGAGTAGCGCATCGACCGGGGCTCGCCGGCGCAGTCGGCACCGAACCGATGCGAGCCGTCGCTGCCCAGCGCGGCCAGGACCAGCGTGACCCATTTGTCGGAGATCCGGTCGAGCAGCTGGCGGCTAGGACACGCCGCCAGGAAAGCGTCATATTCCGCCTTGGCCTGTGCCCTCTTCTGGGCCGCCGTCGTCGTCGCCATCGACCGCTCCTCTAACCCGTGGGTGCTTTACGCACTCCGAAGTGCCTACTTCCTGTCAGGAAGTTACCTACCCATACTGATGCAACGAGCCGTTATGCACCACCACCCGGCCCAACACGAAAGACAGAGGCATGAGCACGCTCTCCACTTCGCTTCCCGGCGGCACCTGGGCCCTGGGCGACCTGACCGTCACCCGGTTCGGCTACGGCGCCATGCAGCTCGCCGGCCCCGGGGTCATGGGCCCGCCCGCCGACCACGACAGCGCACTCGCGGTCCTCCGCGAGGTCGTCGACCTCGGAATCACCCATATCGACACCGCCGACGCCTACGGACCGCGCGTCACCAACCAGCTGATCCGTGAAGCGCTGCACCCTTACCCCGAATCGCTGCACATCGTGACCAAGGTCGGCGCGACCCGCGACGAACACGGCGGCTGGCCCCCGGCCCGACGGCCCGAAGACCTGCGCCGCGCCGTCCACGAGAACCTTGAGATCCTCGGCCTCGAGGTGCTCGACCTGGTCAACCTCCGACTCGGCAACGCCCAGGGACCCCAACCCGGCTCACTCGCCGAGCCCTTCGAGACGCTCGTCGAACTCCAGCGGCAGGGCCTGATCCGCCACCTCGGAGTCAGCAACGCGACGGCGGAACAGGTCGCCGAGGCACAGGCGATCGCACCGATCGTGTGCGTGCAGAACATGTACAACCTCGCCTACCGCCAAGACGACGAGCTGGTCGACGAGCTCGCCGAAGAGGGCATCTCCTACGTGCCCTTCTTCCCGCTCGGCGGCTTCAGCCCGCTGCAGTCCTCGGCGCTGTCGGCCGTGGCCGCCCGGTTGGATGCGACGCCGATGTCCGTCGCCCTGGCCTGGTTGCTGCGCCGGTCGCCGAACATCCTGCTGATTCCCGGCACCTCGTCGGTGGCGCACCTGCGCGAGAACGTCGCCGGCGCCGGCCTCTCGCTCTCCGACGAGGAGCTCGCCGAGCTGGACAAGATCGGCCGCTAGCGGGGTATCCGCTCCTCGTGACAGGCGTACGGCCTCGTCTTCGCGGTCCGCACCGGCGTCGCTTCGAGCGTCGGTGGCCGTGCCGGGGGTCTCGCCGTTGACGGGTTTGGCTAATTAGATTAGCTTTCAGCTAACAGAGTTAGCCAAACCTGGGAGATGTCGTGACCGAGTACCTTGCCGTCGACGGCGGCACGATCGCTTACGAGGTGGCGGGGTCCGGCCCGCTCATCGTCCTCGCCCATGGCATGGGCGACAGCCGCGCCGCGTACCGTGCGGTGATCCCGCCGCTGGTGGCGGCGGGTTATCGGGTCGCCGCGGTCGACCTGCGCGGCTGCGGTGAGTCCAGCGTCGGCTGGCCGTCCTGGAGCCGCACCGACGTCGCCGGCGACCTGCTCGCCGTGATCCGCCACCTGGGCGGCCCGGCCGTGCTCGTCGGCCACTCGTTCTCCGGCGGCGCCGCCACCATCGCCGCGGCGCGGGAGCCCTCGCTGGTCACCGCGGTCGTCGAGCTGGCGCCGTTCACCCGCAAGCAGTCGATCAGCCTCGGCGACCTGCGGGTGCGGCGCTTCCGGCAGGGCATGCTGCGGCTGCTCGGCACGGCCGTGTTCGGCAGCGTGCCGCTCTGGCGCTCGTACCTCGACGTGGCCTACCCCGGTGTGAAACCGGCCGGCTGGGCCGAGCGGCTCGGCCGCGTCGACTCCCTGATGCGCGAGCCGGGCCGGATGAAGGCCATGCAGGGCATGGGCCGCAGCGCCCCGGCCGACGCCGGCGCGCGGCTCGGCGACGTCCGCTGCCCCGTCCTGGTCGTGATGGGCACGCTCGACCCCGACTGGGCCGACCCGCACGCCGAGGGTTCGGCGATCGTCGACGCCCTGCCGTCCGGCCTCGGTCGCCTTGAGATGATCGAGGGCGCCGGGCACTACCCGCACGACCAGTTCCCCGACCAGGTGGTCTCGCTCGTGCTCTCCTTCCTCCGATCGGACGCCGCTCGTGCCTAGGGCCGGCCTGGACCCGGCGGCCGTGGTCGCGGCCGGTGCCGCCCTCGCCGACGAGGTGGGCCTCGCCAACCTGACGATGGGTCTGCTGGCCGAGCGGGTGGGCGTGCGTACCCCGTCCCTGTACAAGCACGTGGGCGGCCAGGAGGACCTCAACCGGCGCATCGCGGCCTTGGCGCTGAACGAGGCCGCCGACGCCGTCGGCGGCGCGATCCAGGGGTACGCGGGCCGCGACGCCCTGGCGGCCGCGGCGCGCGCCTTCCGCGCCTTCGTCCTGGAGCACCCCGGCCGGTACGCCGCGACGATCGGCATCGAACCGTCCGGCCCGGACGATCCGCTGGCCGTCGCGGGCCGGCGGCTGCTCGGCGCGTTCACGGCGGTCCTGCGCGGCTACCAGATCGCCGAGTCCGACATGGACCACGCTCTGCGCATGCTCCGCAGCCTCTGGCACGGCTTCGCCACGTTACAGGCGTCCAACGGCTTCCAGTGGAGCGCCGACATCGACGAGAGCTTCGAGTGGCTGATCGCCTTCGCCGACCGGGGCCTGCGCGCTGGTTGAGAACGCCGCCGACGATCGGACTTCAGCGTCGCGCCAGCGCCAGCACGCTCAGTCCGAACATCAGGACGCCCAGAGGGAGATGGACCGACGGTACGTGCGCGATGCCGAGCACGACCTGGACCGAGGCGAGGACAAGGAAGCCGGACGCGTGCCAGACGGGCCGGGGGGAGCCGCCGCCCGGCTTCCACGCCAGCACCGCCGCGAGCACGTACAGCATCGACGCCCCGTACATCACGCGGGCTCCGACACTGTGCAGCGTCTCTCCGTAGGACGAGGTCAGCAGCAGTCCGGCGGAGACCGCTTGAAGGAAGATGGTCAGGGTCTGCAGGGTGATCGCGATCTGCAGAAACGAGAAGCGGCGCTGTGCCGTCGCCTGGGTCGCCATGCCACGGTCCCCTTTTCCGCCCGGGGGCAGTAGGTCGATAAGGTCTCACCGGTCCGACGACGCGGGCCCGCGAAAGGTAAGGCGAGGAGGCGGCCGGGAGCATGGGGACGGCTGGGACGAGCGCCGACGAGATGGCCGGTGAGCGACGCCAACTGATCAATGTCGCCTACCGGTTGCTCGGTTCGCTGGCCGAGTCCGAGGACGCCGTACAGGAGGCCTACGCGCGCTGGTACGCGCTGCCACGAAGTCGGCAGGACGAGATCGTCTCCCCCGGCGCCTGGCTGACGACGGTGACCGGCCGCATCTGCCTGGACGTGCTCGGCTCGGCGCGAGCCCGGCGTGAACGCTATGTCGGCGCGTGGTTGCCCGATCCGCTGCCCGACCAGGCCGAGTGGGACCACGGCCATGGCAGCGACCCCGCCGACCAGATGGTCCTGGACGAATCGGTGAACATGGCCTTCCTCGTCGTCCTGGAGTCGATGACACCCGCCGAGCGGGTGGCGTTCGTCCTGCACGACGTCTTCCGGTACCCCTTCGCCGAGATCGCCGGCATCCTCGGCCGGACCCCTGCGGCCTGTAAGCAGCTCGCGGCCTCCGCCCGGCGGCGGGTGCGCGTCGCGCGAGCTCCGGTGGCGGCGGCCGGGCAGGCCGACGCGGTGCGGCATGTCAAAAAGGCATGGGAGACCAGGGACATCGCGGCCCTTGTCGACCTCCTCGCCCCGGCCGCCGTGATGACCGCCGACGGCGGCGGCATGGTCGATACCGTCCTGCGTCCGATCGAAGGCGGTGCGCGTATCGCCCGGTACATGGTCGCCATCGCCGACAGGGCTCCGGGGTTCGAACTCCTGGAGCGGTCGGTCAACGGTGTGCCGGGCCTGGTGGCCCAGCGTGCCGGCGTCGTCATGACCGTGGCCTCGTTCGATGTCGCAGACGGCCGCGTCACCCGGATCTGGGCGGTCCGCAATCCGGAAAAACTGCGCCCGTGGGTGCGGGACGGCGGACTTGTCCAGCCGGTCGTGTGACTAGCCGGCGTCCTCGATGGGTGTGCACGGCCTCACGGGTGTGCCCGCCTGGGCCAGCCAAGCGCCGAGTCGCCAGGACACCTCCGCGCCCTCGTCCTCCTCGCGGAACTCCAGCACGAGCGTCTCGTCGGGATCGATGTACTCCGGGAAGATCTGGATCTCACGTACGGAGATCGGCCGGGTGACCTTGGGCGAGCGCCACTCGTTCATGAGCGAACGCAACTCGTCCGGATCGGTGACGGGCTGCCCGTTGTAGGCCGCGTCCACGCTGCTGAACCGGCCGTCCGCGCACCGCGTGTTCGGGGCCAGAAACGCCACGTCGGCCTTGATCCCGGCCTCGCCCAGCTTGGCCTGCAGTCCCGTGGGGTCGCGCAGTTCGTTGACGGTCATCGTGATCGTGCCGTCGGGGCTCCTGGTCACCGCGTACGCGGGGGTTCCGGTCCCGGCGATCAGCGGTGTGACGGCGGTCACCGCCGCGACACCGGCCGCCACCAGCAGCCGGGGAGCGGTGACGACGCGCCGCCGGGTGTGCATCCCGTTCAGTAGCCGCCGCCTCGCTCCGGCGAGATCCTCCGGGGTGGCCGGTGGAACGGTCTCCCACATGGTCTTCAGTTCGTCCATCGTCATTCTCCTTGTTCCAGGGCTTGGCGGATCTGGGTACGGGCCCGGTTGAGCCGCGAGGCGACGGTGCCCAGGGGGATGGCCAGTGCGTCGGCGACCTCCTGGTAGCTCAGTTCGGCCCAGGCGACGAGCAGCAGCACGTCGCGATCGGCCCGTTTGAGCCCCAGCAGGGCCCGCGCCAGCGGCCGGTTGACGGCCAGGGTGTTGACCCCGTCCTCGACCTGCGAGCCCGGTATCTCCGCCGGATGCACGCCGCTGCGGATGTACGCCCGGTAGAGGCTCCTCTCGGTGCGCCGCCGTTTGCCGATCACGTTGGAGGCGATGCCGTACAGCCACGGGCGGGCGTCGGGGCGGCCCCGGTCATAATCGCCCCGGCGCTGGAAGGCGGCCAGAAAGGTGTCGGCCACGACGTCCTCCGCCTCGCCGGGTCCCAGTCGCCTGGTCACGTAGCGGTGCAGCAGCGGCGCATGCCGGTCGAACAGGACGGCGAAGCTCTCCGGCTCGTTCAGCGACCTCTCGATGAGGGTCGCGTCATCGCTCTCGACGACTTCGCGGGTGATTGTCATGCATATTGGCCTTTCCTGGCGTATGCGGTCACCTGTACTTACCGCGCCAGGCCGGAAAGCTTCACGCGCCATTCGGCAGTCCGGCTGGTGACCCCGCACGACCACGTCCTACGCCCGGTCCGCGCACGCTCATCGACGGCATGCCGACCCGGCTGGACCTCCCCGAGCGCTGCTGGAGGTGTTCGGCGGACGCGATGTGGGTCGCGCTGCCGTACGGACTCGTGCGACAGCGACGGGGGTGGCCTGCACGCCATCTCACCTGCGAATGCCTGGCCGGTTCTCCGCCCGGCCCCACCGGGTAGAGTCAGCGTGCGTGGAGAACGGCCCCGTAGCGCCGTCTGCTCACCGATACGGGTGTGAACCCGGCCGTGCCCGCGGACGGTCACATTCCAGATGACGTCCCAGGCGAAGACCACCGATACCCAGTGGGAGAGAGCGTGCGCACAGCCATGATGCCGGGCCGCGCCGCCTGCCCGCCGTGACACTTCGCCCGTGATCCTTCGCCCAGGCTGAGCCGGCCCTCGGCTCCGTGACGACTTCCGCCCGCCGCTGTCGTGGGCGATCCGCAGGTGGCCACCCCGGTCTCCCGCGCGTTTTTCCCCCGCGCGTTCCCGTATCGACGGGGACGCGCCCGAGCACGACAGGTTCATCTCCCCTTGCAGACTTCCCCGCTGTCCCCGGTCGCGCGACTGCGCGGTTTCCGGCCGTCCTGGCTGTCTCCGAAGGTCGCGCGCACCGAGGTGCTGGCCGGCCTGGTGGTGGCCCTGGCGCTGATCCCCGAGGCGATCTCGTTCTCCGTCATCGCCGGGGTCGACCCCTCGGTCGGGCTGTTCGCCTGCTTCACCATGGCCGTCACGATCGCCGTCGTCGGCGGTCGCCCGGCGATGATCTCCGCGGCGACCGGTGCCGTCGCCCTGGTCATCGCTCCGCTCAACCGGGAACACGGCCTGGGTCACCTGGTCGCCGCGGTCATCCTCGCCGGCGTCATCCAGGTGGTCCTGGGCTCCCTGGGGGTGGCCAAGCTGATGCGGTTCGTGCCGCGCTCGGTGATGGTCGGGTTCGTCAACGCGCTGGCCATCCTCATCTTCGCCGCGCAGATCCCGGAGATGCGGGACGTCCCCTGGGCCGTCTACCCCCTGGTCGCCGGTGGCCTGGCCCTGATGGTGTTCTTCCCGAGAATCACCAAGGCGGTTCCGGCGCCGTTGGTGTCGATCGTCATCCTGACCGTCATCACGGTGGCCGCCGGGATCGCGGTGCCGACCGTGGGCGACCGGGGCGTGCTGCCCTCCTCGCTGCCGGTCCCGGGCCTGCCCGACGTGCCGTTCACCCTGGACACCCTGAAGCTGATCGCCCCGTACGCGCTGGCGATGGCGCTGGTCGGGCTGATGGAGTCGTTGATGACCGCCAAGCTCGTCGACGACCTCACCGACACCCGCTCAAGCAAGACCCGCGAATCGATCGGGCAGGGCGTCGCCAACATCGTCACCGGCCTGTTCGGCGGCATGGGCGGCTGCGCCATGATCGGCCAGACCATGATCAATGTGAAGAACGGGGCCCGCACTCGGCTGTCGACGTTCCTGGCCGGGGTTTTCCTGATGGTGCTGTGCATCGCCTTCGGGCCGCTCGTCTCCCGGATCCCGATGGCCGCACTGGTCGCGGTGATGGTCCTGGTCGCCTTCGGCACCTTCGCCTGGCGCTCCATCGCCCCCGCCACCCTCAGGCGGATGCCAGCCGGTGAGATCACCGTCATGGTCGTCACCGTCGCGGCCGTGATCGCCACCCACAACCTGGCCATCGGCGTGGTCCTCGGCTCCCTCACCGCTATGGTCATCTTCGCCAGGCGCGTCGCCCACCTGGTCAATGTCACCGCCGTCACCGACCCAGCGGGCCACCAGGTCGTCTACTCCGTCACCGGAGAGTTGTTCTTCGCCTCCACCAACGACTTGATCCATCAGTTCGACTACTCGGGCGACCCCGACAGGGTGGTCATCGACCTGACCGGCGCGCACATCTGGGACGCCTCCTCCGTCGCGGCCCTGGACGCCGTCACCACCAAGTACGAGGCCCGCGGCAAGACGGTCGAGATCATCGGCCTCAACCCGCACAGCGCCAGGATGCACGACACCCTCAGCGGAGAACTCACCGGCGGCCACTGAACCGGCGTCGAACCAGGCCTTGTCGCGAGAACCGCCCGGCTCGCGGAACCTCGAAGCCGGACCTTGCATACAGCGGCGCCCCGACTCCACCGTTTCCCGGCTCGTCATAAGTGACCGGGTGTGGGGGTGACGGGGCGGGCGTTCGGAAGCGCCGCCGAGTTCATGGCCGTCCCTCCCCGATGCCTTCCTTCGCTGACCGGATCCGGGCAGCCAAGGAAGGACAAGGTTCCCAACATTTCAGACCTTCCCGCTCCGGGATCTTGTTCGCTGAAACGTGCCTTGTGAGGGTCGTTTCATGGCGAGATCCGCCACTGGTACGACCGTGGAAAGGGAAGGTCCATGAAGGCGACGCTCATCAGGCGGGTAACCGCCGTGACCGCACTCGTCGCGGTGGGACTGCTGTCGACGGGGACCACCACCAACGCCGCGATACTGGACGACGCTCCACTCCGCACCGACGTCATCCAGGTCGCAGCGGGCACTGACGGCACGCCGACTGTTACGCCGCAGGCATCGAACGAGAGCACAGAGGCCGAAGCGGCCGGCGCCCTGGTGACCGTGAGTCCCAGCGCCGAGTACACGGAGGACCCGCTCGGCATCGGGCGCGTCGCCTGGACACAGCGCTGCCCGGCCTCCAGATTCTGCACCACTCAGGTGGGGAGCGGTAATCAGAACATTGGATTTCAATTCTACAGGTGCACCGAGTACGCCCTGACCAATTGGGGCGTCAACGGCGACCGAAACAGTTTGGTGTACAACAATCAGAACGTCACCGTGAAGTACCTCAACCAGCGACACGCTGAGATTCAGTCGACCCCTCCAGGCTATTTCGAAATAATAGATTTCAAGCCGGTGTGGTATATCAGTCTCTGCAACTGACCTCGATCTTCCTGTCCTCGGCAGGGACGGCCGTCTCGGGGTTATGGCAGATCACGAACCGTTCGTGCTCGCCGACCTTGACCTCGAGGTCTGGTCTCCGCGAAGCGCGAGACCCCGCCCTGTACGGAGAGCGGGGTCTCGTGGCGAGTCCGGCCGATCGGAGGGGCCGGGGGCGCCGTCAGGTCAGCGGACGGCCCTGAGGGCGTCCACGACGCCGTAGCCGTAGAAGCCGTTGCGGAGCTTGTTTCCCTCGCACAGGTGGGTCGTGACGACCGTGTTGCCGTTCGACAGGTGTCGCGTGTAGGTGTACGCGGGCGGGGTGGGGCAGCCCGGCCTGGTGGCCGACGCCTTGAGGATCGTCTCCACGACGGTGGGGTTGAGCGTCTTGCCACCGTGCACCCGGTCGCGCACACCGTACTTGCTTACGATCAGCGCGGCCACGCCCGCGGCGCGCGGGGCCGCCATCGAGGTGCCCTGGAGGTACTCGTAGTAGGCGCAGACGCCGCCCTGGCAGTCGCGGACCAGGTACTTGACGTTGGGCGTGCCGTCGGGGTTGAGCTCGCCCCGCGCCTCGGCGAGCGCCTGGGGGTAGGCCGCCAGCGTCGCCTTGGTGATGTCACTCCTGTTGTCGGGGGTGTCGAAGCTGTCGCCACCGGGGGCGGCCAGGTCGATGAAGCCGTCGCCGTAGTTGGAGCCGTACGCCTTGCGGCCGCTGACGCCGGTCCCGGAGACCGTGATCACGTGGTTGCCCTGGGCAGGCATGATGGAGCAGTTCGACGAGATCGTGCGCGGGTGGGGCCGCTCGCCGGGCACCCGGACGTAGTTGGGGCTGGAGGTGTCGACGTAGTCCTTGGTGATGTCGGCGCCCTCGTTTCCGGCGCCGGCCAGCAGGGTCACACCCCTCGCGTGGGCGTAGTCGAGCGCCCGCTGCATGGCCTTCTTGACCGTGGCCTGCTCCAGGCGCTCGGCCGGGGAGTCGGCCGGGTTGTCGGCGCAGTTGGACAGCCACGGGTCGATGTAGAAGCTCATGTTGGCCACGTCGATGCCGACGTCACCCGCGTAGGTCAGCGCGTCGACGGTCGGCTGCAAGAAGAAGTAGCCGATGTCCGAGCCGACCCTCAGGTTGACGATCGAGACCTTGGGCGCCACGCCCGCGATGCCGAGCCCGTTGATCGGGGAGGCCAGCGCCGAGGCCACGTGGGTGCCGTGGCCGTCCTCGTCGACGTCCGCGGGGTCCTCGCAGGAACCGTCGGGGTCCTCCTCGCACGGCCCGTCGACCTCGTTGCCGTCGGCGTCGTAGGGGATGTCCACGGTGAAGTTGCGGCTCAGCTCGTGGTTGAAGTTCGGCGCGATGTCGGGGTGGGACCCGTCGACGCCGGTGTCGAGGATGGCGACCAGCACGCCGGGGTCGCCCTGCTCGCGACTGTAGGAGCCGTCGACGGTGGCGTGGATCTGCTTCATGTCCCACTGCAGCTCCGACAGCGGCTCGGCGGCGGGGGCCGCCTTGCCCGGCTTGACGGCCTTGGTGCCGCCGGGCGCGTCGCGCCCCTCCTTCTCCACCGCCCTGGCCTCGACGGCCCCGCGCGCCGCGCCGGTCGCGGGGACGGCTTTGGGGACGCTGCCGACGGACCGGTTGCGGGCGACGCCCTCGATCGGGTCGCTGCCCTGGAGCGCGGCCGTGAAGCCGGGGTTGGTCGAGGTGACGGTGGCGACGCCGACGGCGCCGTTCTCCTTGAGAAGGCTTCCCCCCGCGGCCTGGATGGCCCGCCGGGCGTCGACGGCGCTCACGCCCTGCCGGTAGAGGACCACGTACTCGGTGTTCGGGCCGGTTTCAGCGCTTGGCTGCCGTGCCTGCGCCGGAGTCGTCACTGTGGCCGCGGCCAGAGCGGCCACAGTAGCGATAAAGACGACGCGTTTCACTCATACCTCCGCTTGTCAAAAATTCCTTCGCCAATATGGCGATATAGCCGGAAATAATCCAACGGAAAAGGAAATCGCTACCGAAGCGTGACAAGATCCAGAGCAAGCGTTCTCTGGGATGTGCGGCCCGGTGTCTCGCGGGGATCCGTCCGGCCTTCCCCTGGGCCGGCACGGCGGTGTGCCGGCCCCGTCGCCGAACACGGCGTGTCGACCGCTCCGGGATCACCCACGCGTCACGCGGAGGCGGGGGTACGCGTATCAGGTGGGGAGCGGTAAGCGGCCGGTCGTCGCGCTTCCCGCAGTCTCGACACCGGATCGCCGACGGTCGAATCCGGCGGTGTCACGAAAGCCGTTCGGCTCTCTTTCGCAGGCATGGGCCGGCACCCGTCACGGCCCTTGCCTGTCGACACCGGCTCGGTTGATTCACCGCCTACCGAGCAGACCTTGGTAAAACGAGCCGGCAGAACAGGCTGGGAGCAACGGCGTCCAGCCGGCTGCCGGGGAAGCGGGGCGACACCTCGCCGCGAAGTCCCGGCTCGTCGCGGAGCGGGGGATCACGTACGTGCCGTACGGATCCGGGAGTACGCGGACGGCTGCCGGGGCACCACGTCCAGGCCGTGCCGGGCGAACGGCAGAGCCCAGCGGCCGAAGACGACCTTCCCGCTGGCCGGTGACCGGTAGTGGCCCCACTCGTCGGTGCAGACGCCGACGAGCTGCAGGCCCCGGCCGCTCTCGTCGTCCTCCCCCGCCTCGGTGATCTGAGGCTCGCCGTCGCTGCTGTCCCAGACCTCCGCGAACAGGCCCACGGTGGTGAGGCGCAGCCGCAGCACGATCGGGTACGGGCCGGCGGCCTGCGAGCAGGCGCAGGGGGCCGAGGGGTGCGGGCAGGCGTAGCCGTCGGGGGTGTGCGGGACGGCGGTGGCCTTGATGGCGTTGGTGGTCATCTCCGAGACGACCAGCACGCAGACATCGGAAAGCTCCCGCAGACCCCACCTGCGCAGCTGCGTACGGGTGAAGTCGCGGGCCTGGGACGCGGCGGCCGGTTGCGCCGCCAGCCGCAGCTCGGCCGCCTCCAGGGACAGCTCGTCGGGGACGCCCAGATCAGGGTGAAACGGTGAGTGCATCGGTCCCGGCCGTTCGACGGGGAGCACGGTCATGTGATGGCTCCAGGGAGGTTCAACGGAGATTCGGTCACACGTCCCCGGCGCAGATAGGGACGCCCCGCCCGAGCCATGAGATCACGCGAATCCGACGGCTCCGGCGTTGTCTCCACCCTCCTGTGCGGAGCGTGCCGGAAACAGGCGACGAGACCACGTCTGTTCGTCGCTGTCGGATGTCGATTCGCCTCGCACGACGGTGCCGTGGCAGGGATCGGCGATCTGGTCGCTGATTTCTGCACTCTGCCGTCACCGAACGTGATCGGCCAGTAACGTTCGGCCCGAAGAATCACCACCGGAGGAACCGCCGGGAGAGGCCGAGCCGATGCCACGTGCACCGCGCAGCGTCAAGCAGCAGATGGACATCTTCAGCGCTGAACTCCGCGAGCGTGGTTGCACGTGGGCGGAGGTCGCAGCGGAGTTCCAGCGACGTTGGCACCTGAACTCCCGTCAGGGCTTCCGGGAGGCGCATCGACTCACACAAGCCAAGGTCTGCCATCTATGGAACGAGTACTGGCCGAACGAGCCACTGACGACCCGCAAGCTCGGGTCGTGGGAGGCTTGGCCCGGCCCCACCGGCAACGAGCCGCCGATCGCCGGTCTGAACCGGCTGGCCCGTATCTATCAGTGCCGCACCGCCGATCTGGTCGACGGTGAAGACCACCGCGATGCCGACGAGCACAACGCCCCGGCCGTCCGACTCCGGGGACGGGAACTGGTGGCCGCGGGAGCCGCGGGCAGCCTCTGCCGCGAGGACATCCAGGGGGTGCTGGCGACCCTGCCGGCCCTGCCCGCCGGGCCCGCGCCGGTCGGGGCCACCCGCGAGGAGGAGTACGACGCCCTCGTACGGGCTCTCGCCCAGTGGGCGGCGTCCATGAACCGGCGTGACGTACTGGCCCTGGTCAGGGCCGCGGCGGCCGCGGCGGCGGCCTCTCCGCTGCTGGACCGGCTGAACGACGACGAGCTCGACCGGCTCGCGCTGATCGCCGCCGAGCCGTCCCGGGTGGACCAGGCGACGGTCGACCACATCGACGCGGTGCTGCACCACTGCATGCGGCAGGAGGACAGTCTCGGCCCCCAGTCGGTGCTGGGGACCGTGCTGGCCCAGCAGCACCTGGTGCGGTCGCTGATCCCGGCCGCGTCGACGGACGAGGTGCGCGAGAGGTTGCTGTACCTGCTGGCCAACATCTGCAGGTTCACCGCCTGGGTGCTGTTCAACCTCAACGACTTCAACGGGGCGAACTACTACTACGAGCAGGCCAAGTCGGCCGCGCACCGGGCCGACAACGACGCGATGAACAGCTTCGTCCTGGCCAACTGGTCGCAGCTGGCGACCTGGCAGGGTGATCCCCGCCAGGGTGTCGAGCACGCGCTGGGGGCGCTGGCCTGGGGGCAGCGGGCCGGTAGCAAGCTGCTGGTGTCGTACGCCTGCGACGTCGGCGCCCGCGCCTACTCGGCGGTGTTGCGCCGCTCGGCCAAGACCGATCGCCACAAGGACCACGCCCGGTGCATGAGGAGCCTGGACCGGGCCCTCCGCGAGCTCGGCCACGCGGGTACCGAGGACGTGGGCGGTAAGCTGCTCTACTTCTACGGCGACGGGCAGTATCTGTCGACCAAGACCAAGTGTCTGCTGGACATGGGCGACGCCCAGGCCGCCGTCGAGATGGCCGCCCGCTCCCTGGCCCGGATCGACCCGACGTTCGTCCGCAACCTGGCGTTCAGCCGCCTGGATCTGGCGCGCGGGCATCTGCGGCTGCGTGCCATCGACGAGGCGTGCGAGCACATCGGCGAGGCCGCCCGCCTCACCTGCCGGAACACCTCGCCGCGGCTGGCCCGCTCGGTGGTGGAGGTCCGCGAGGCGCTGAACCCGTGGGCGAGGACCCGCCAGGTGGCCGCCCTGGACGAGAAGCTGCACGCCCTCCAGCTCATCGCCTGACGAATCGCCTGGCGAGTCGGTTCACCGGCGGCGTGCCGTGGGCATTTTCTCCAGCACCAGGATGTCGAAGACCGGGGCGGGGATCGGCGGGTCCACCAGCTTGTGGGACACCTTCCGCCATCCCCACCGCCGGTAGATCGCCTGGGTCCGCGCGGCCCTGGGCTGCACCGACAGTGTCGCCCGCTCGGCACCGGATCCGGCGATCAACTCGTCATGGATCCGGTGCCCGACCCCGAGGCCACGCCAGCCGGGCAGCACCCCGTAGTCGATGATGGCGAACGTCCTGGTCCCGGTCTCGGTCGCGAACTCCTCATCGACCGGTTCGGCCAGCCCGGTCCACCAGCGGGCGTCGGCGGGCAGCAGGTACCCGTACCCGAATCCGACGAACTCGGGGCCGGAGCGCGCGGTGGTCAACCGGAATCCGGGCCGGTCGGCCAGGTTGGGAAAGTAGGAGCGCTGGTTGGCGAACTCCGCGCGGTTCCCGTTGAAGGGAGGCAGTGAGAACACCGCCTGGTAGAGGTCGCAGATCGTCCCGGCCAGCGCGAGCGACTCCTGCCGGCCGTGTGTCTCTACGGTCACGTTTTCGGTGGGGGTCATACTCGCCTCCTGCGGATCCTCTTCCCATGGGGCGGTTCCTTATCCGTGGACGGGCGGGCGGGCGCTCCGGTTCCCGTGCCGGGGGCGAGGCCGTGCGTCAGCCCTTCGTGACGTCGCTCAGCGGCACGGAGAGGTCGGCGAGCCGCTCCGGGCGGACGGTCACACCGCTGCGGATCAGGTCCTGGGCCGGTGCGATGCCCTCGTCCCACTGGTTGACGTGCATCCCCGCCACGACGCGCCCGCCGGCGAGCCAGAAGGCGTGGAAGGCGCCCGACTGCAGATCTCCGCGGATGACCACGGAGTCGTACCCGCCGGGCGCGAACCAGCCGGAGAACTCCATGCCGACCTCGTACTGGTCGGTGAAGAAGTAGGGCGGCCGGTCATGGACGACCGGCCGGCCGAGCATGGCCCTGCCCGCGGCCAGTCCCCCGTTCAGCGCGTTGGCCCAGTGCTCGACCCGGATGCGGGTGCCGTACAGCGGGTTGAACGCGTTCGCCGCGTCACCGGCGGCGTAGACGTCGGGGTCCTCGGTGCGGAGCGACTCGTCGACGACGATCCCGTTCTCCACCGCCAGGCCGGCCCGCTCGGCGAGTTCGGTCTCGGGGTTCACGCCGACACCGACGATCACCACGTCGGCCGCGACCTCCCGCCCGTCGTCGGTGGCGACCGCGTGGACGCGTCCGGAGCCCAGCAGTCCGGTCACCTCGCGGCCGAGCCGCAGGTCGACGCCGTGCCGCCGGTGCAGGTCGGCGAAGAAGGCGCCCAGTTCGGGACCGAGCGCGGCGTGCAGCGGCACCGCCCTCGGTTCGATGACCGTCACCTCGCAGCCGTACTCCCTGGCGGCCGCGGCGGTCTCCAGCCCGATCCAGCCCGCGCCCACGACGACCACCCTGCCCCCGCTGCGGATCGCCTCGCGCAACCGCTCCGAGTCGTCGAGGCCGCGGAGGTAGTGCACGCCGTCCAGGTCGGCGCCGGGCACGTCGAGGCGGCGCGGTGAGGCGCCGGGAGCGAGGAGCAGCCTGTCGTAGCGGATGCGCCGCCCGTCGTGCAGTTCCACCTGGTGCGCGGCCCGGTCGAGGTCCGTCACCTGGCGCCCGAGCAGCGGTTCCACGGAGTTGTCCGCGTACCAGCCCTCGTCGTGGACGTAGACCTTGGCCTTCTCCTCCTTGCCGAGCAGGTAGCCCTTCGAGAGCGGGGGCCGCTCGTACGGGAGCTCGGTCTCGGCGCCGATCAGCGTGATCCGGCCCGAGAAGCCCTCCTCGCGCAGGGCCTCCGCCGCCTTGGCCCCGGCCAGGCCCGCTCCGACGATGACGAACGTCTGCTCGGTAGTCATGCTCTCCTTCCTATCCGATTCCCACGCCGGTTCCAACGATCACGAGAGGCCCGGATCCGGTGCGCCGGAGTGACGGGCCTCCCGGGAGGCGAACGACCGGTTTCCGCGCCCGGCCCCGGTACCGGACCGAGCACGTTTGTCGGGACACGTCCCCCGAACAGGCGGTAAATCCGCGAAAGAAGTCTGGACGGGGCAGGATCCGCCTACTCTCGAGAATTCCCCGGAAAGGCACCCGGGCCGCCTTCCAGAAAAACACGACGGTCCTTCGTAATTCCTTTCTTACACGTCGCGCCGGGTTCCCCGTGTTCTGGCCATGCCCGCGAAACCACAGACGGCGAGGGCACGCAAGGCCGTCCGCCGATTACCCTGGGAAATTTTCGTTTACCCGGCCGGAAACCAGATTCCGCACTCCAGGAAAGGCGGGCTTATATATTTCCTACGCCATCAAGCTCGCCCCGTGGACGGGAATTCCTACACCCCTGCCCGCGGCGCGCCGTTTTGATAAGGAGCATGCCGCATGCCATTGAATCGACGATTCGCCCGAGTCACGGTCAGCTGCGCGTTCGCGGCGATCGCCGTCCTGAGCCTCGGAGCCTTCTCGCCCGCCCCGCCGGCCTCCCCGGGCGGCTCGCCGGCCTCCCCGGTCCAGCGGGTCGACCCGCCCCCCAGGCCCACGGCGCGCGCCCTGACCGCCGACGAGATCCGCAGGAGGGGGCTGGACAAGTACATCGACATGTCCCGCCAGCAGGAGACCCCTCCCAGGATCATCGACACCAACCAGGGCAAGTTCGCCAGCGGCATCCTGTCGCCCGCCAGGCAGTTCTCCAACACCTCCGGTAACTTCGCGTCGGGCTGCTGGTATCTGACGACCACGTACGGGGCTCCCGGCCTCAACGGGGTCGGCTACCACACCTGGTGCGGCAACGGCTCCCAGATCACGTACACCTCGGCGAGCTGCACGGGAAGCACCAACCTGCCCACCTACATGTACGAGGGCTGCCAGAACATCCAGGCGTACGGCGTCGGCTGGAACGTCTGGGACGTCACGGACGGATGGCGTTTCTGCACCTCCTACAACCCCTACACGGGCGTGTGCTCCTCCCGGGCCTACCCGTGGCAGAAGAACCGCTACGGGGCAGGAGGCCAGGTCTGGCTCCTCGGCTGGGGCAACTAGGCACCGACTCGCGACTCACGGCGGCGCCGGCCCCACCAGGCCGGCGTCGCCGCCGTTTCGTTGCCCGGCCCCCGGGCGGCGGCCGGACCGGCAGGACGCGCCCCGGCCGGACACGGCAGACAATTCATCACTTGTTGATTTATTGCCCCTCCCGGCCTAACGTTGCAGCACGCATCAGACGCGGCGACACAGGGAGCGGCCCGATGGACGACGACATCCCGGCCACGACGCTGCCGGCGGGGGCTCGACAGGACGCGCCACCGCCTCTCGTCCTGAGGTTCGAGGACATCGGGGCGGAGATGCTGCCCCTGGTCGGCGGCAAGGCGGCCAATCTCGGCGTGCTCACCACCGCCGGGTTCCCCGTTCCCCCGGGCCGGTGCGTCACCACCGAGGCCTACCGCAGGGTCACCGAGCGGACCGCGCTGAAGGACCTGCTCACCGCGCTCGCCACCACGCCCGCCGAGGACGTCGTCACCCTGAGCGCGCTGGCCGCCAAGGCCCGCGAGGCCGTGCTCGCCGCGCCGGTCCCCGACGACATCGCGGACGCCGCGAGAAGCGGTGCGAACGGCCCGGTCGCGGTCCGCTCCTCCGCGACCGCCGAGGACCTGCCGCACGCCAGCTTCGCCGGGCAGCAGGACACCTACCTCAACGTGATCGGCGCCGACGCCGTGCTGGACGCGGTCCGGCGGTGCTGGGCCTCGCTCTGGACCGACCGGGCCGTCGCCTACCGGGCCGCGAACGGCATCGACCACGGCGCGGTGCGCCTGGCGGTCGTCATCCAGGAGATGGTCTCCTCCGAGGTGGCCGGGGTGATGTTCACCGCCAACCCGGTCACCGGGCGGCGGCACGAGGCGGTGATCGACGCCGCTCCCGGTCTCGGCGAGGCCGTGGTCTCCGGCGCGGTCAACCCCGACCACTTCGTGCTCGACACCGCCACCGGCCGGATCACCGAGCGCCGCCTGGGAGACAAGCGGGTGGCCGTACGGTCGCTGGCGGGCGGCGGCGTCGAGCACGTCGAGACCCCCGCGGACCCCGTGGGGAGGGCCTGCGTCACCGACGCGCAGCTGGGGGCGCTGGCCGAGCTCGGCGACCGGGTCGAGCGGCACTACGGGACACCTCAGGACATCGAGTGGGCCATCGACGCCGCCGGTGCGCTCTGGCTGACCCAGGCGCGCCCGATCACCACCCTCTATCCGATCCCCCACCACGCGGAGCCGGCCGCGAGCCCGGCGGGCGACGCTCCCGCGTCCGGAGGTCCCCGGACCGGCGACACCCGGATCTACTTCTGCTTCAGCCTGGCCCAGGGTCTCCACCGGCCGATCACCCCGATGGGCATCTCGGCCTTCAGGCTGCTCTCGTCATCGGTGTTCGAGACGCTGGGAATGCCGGTGGCCGACAGAGCGGCCGGGGCCCCGCCCGTCGCCGAGGCGGGCGGACGGCTGTTCTTCGACGTCACCGGCCTCATCCGCAGCCGGGTGGGCCGGGTGGCCTTCCCGAAGGTGCTCGACGTGATGGAGGCCAGGTCCGCGAAGGTGCTGCGCGGCCTGCTCGACGACCCCCGGTTCGGCGTCACCCAGCCCTCGCTCCGGCCGACGCTGCGCCGGGCGGCGCGGATCGCGGCCCGCTTCCACATCCCGCGCCGCTTCGTACGGGCCCTGCGCGACCCCGCCTCGGCGCACCGGGACGTGGCGCTGCTCCGGGAGCGGATGCGGGGGCGGCTCCCGGCACCCCGGGGCGCCACCCCGGCCGAGCGTCTCGACCATGTCGAGCGGATGCTGGGCGGCCAGATCTTCCCGCTGCTGCCGGCCATCGCCCCGGCCGCGGCCGCCGGGTTCGCGATGCTCGGCCTGGCCGCCCTGGTACTGGGCGACCGGGCCCGGCCCGGTGAGCTGGAGACGGTGCTGCGCGGGCTTCCGCACAACGTGACCACCGAGATGGACCTGGCGCTGTGGCGGCTGGCCGCCCGCGTCCGCGAGGACGGCGAGACCGTCTCCCTGCTGCTCGGCACCCCCGCCACCGAACTGGCCGAACGCTTCCACGCCGGGACGCTGCCCGGTGTGCTGGGAGACGGCCTGGCGGACTTCCTCTCCGGCTACGGCGTCAGGGCGGTCGCCGAGATCGACCTCGGGCTGCCGCGCTGGTCGGAGGAGCCGGCCCACATCCTCGGCGTCCTCGCCAACTACCTGCGGCTGGAGGACCCGGCCCTGGCCCCCGACGCGCAGTTCGCCAGGGGCGCCGCCGAGGCCACCGTCATGATCGAGACCTTGGGCGGGCGGGCCGGAGGGCTGCGCGGGCGTCTCGTCCGCTTCGCGCTCGGCCGGACCCGCGCGCTGGCGGGCCTGCGTGAGATGCCCAAGTACGTCGTGGTGACCGCCCTGGCCGCGATGCGGGCCGAACTGCTGGCCGTCGGTGCCGAGCTGGTCTCCCGGGGCCTGCTCTCCCGCGCCGACGACGTCTTCTTCCTGACCTTCCGCGAGGCGCGGGAGGCCGCCGCGCCCACGGCCGGCGGTGACGGGCCGGTATCCTCCCTCGCCCCGCCGGAGGCCGCCGCGCACCCGTCCGAGGTGGCCGTACGACCCGCGCCGGCAGAGCTCGTGACGTGGCGGCGCGAGGAGGCCGCCCGCGAGTCGCGCCGCAGGCACGTCCCCCGCGTCCTGCTGTCCGACGGCACCGAACCGGAGGCCACCGCGGTACGGTCACCGGTGGACGGCGCGCTGACCGGCACCCCGGCCTCGGCGGGCACCGTCACCGGTGTCGCCAGGGTCGTCCTCGACCCGGTCGGCGCGCGCCTGGAACCCGGGGAGATCCTGGTCTGCCCCTCCACCGACCCCGGCTGGACCCCGCTGTTCCTGACGGCGGGCGGCCTGGTGATGGAGATGGGCGGCGCCAACTCGCACGGCGCCGTGGTGGCCCGCGAGTACGGCATCCCGGCCGTGGTGGGCGTGAGCGGGGCGACCGAGCACATCGTCACCGGCCAGGAGATCACCGTCGACGGCGCCTCCGGCGTCGTCACCACCTGACCGGAGACACGGACGCCGGTCAGGGGCTCACGGGGTGACGGCGAGGGAGAGGGAGGTGGCCGCCGGACGCAGGGTCTGGACGGAGGGGCGCGTCACGGTCGCCGACCACGGGTCCTCGTCGGTGCCGGGATGCGGGGCGAACAGCGGGTAGTCGCTGCAGGAGAGAACGAGCCGCAGCCGGTGGCCCGGCCGCAGCCGATAGCCGGTGTGGCCGAGGTCGACCCGGACGCCCGACGTTCCGGTGATCAGCGCCTGCCCGCGGCAGATCATGTGGGCGGAGCCGTCCGGGGCCACGTCGTGCAGTTTGACGAACAGGTGCATGCTCGGCGCGTCGGTCTCGACCGCGACCACGGCGTTGACCGGTCCCGTCAGGTCCAGCGGGCGCCCGGTGGGCTCACCGGTGAAGACCACCACGTCGGGCCGGTCGTGCAGCGGGCTCTCGTCCGGGTACTCGTGCAGGAAGACCCACGGATCCTTCACGATCGACGGCACCGGGTCGGCCGGGTCGTGCGTCCACCTGACGACGCGGGCGCCCGTCTCCGGGGTGGGGGTCAGAGCGCTCCCGGACGGGTGCAGGAGCAGTTCCACCGTCTCCCGCGGCGGCCACTCGCCCGCCGTGCGCTCACCGTCGTGTCCCTGGAACCACGTCGCCCGCGACAGCGAGGTGACCGGCCGCGTCCCGCGTACGAACACGTCGAAGAAGTCCAGCGTCCGGCCGAGGTAGCGGGGCAGGACCCGTTCCAGCAGGGTGACGTCGAGCGCGTGGTCGTCCGCGGGGGCGACGGGCGCCTGGGCGAGATGGTAGGTGTGGTGGTCGCAGGCGTCGGCGTCGAGGTAGGCGAGGTCCCGCCAGGCCGGTGTGGCGAGCTGCGCCGAGTGGTCGCGCATGGACAGGTCGATGAGGTTGTCGAACCAGCCGACCCGGTGCAGCACCGGGACGGGACTCGCGGTGAACGGGTGCCGGGAGGCGAACGGGTTGACGAGCGGCCGGCCGGCCAGCATCGCGTCCACGGCCGCGGAGCGGGCCCCGATCGCGGAGAAGGCGGGCTCGAAGACCTCCCTCAGCGGCCGGACCGACCAGTCGGTCTCGTAGTAGTGGATGTCCCTGTCCACCCACATGTGCGCGAAGTAGCTCGCCTGGTACAGGCAGCTCACCCGGCCCGCGAGGAGCATGTCCGAGATGCCGGTGCCGGTCACCCTGGGCGCGATGGCCCGGAGCGCCGGGTGGCCGCCCGCGGCTCCCGCCCACTGCGTGTAGCCGTGGTAGGAGTCGCCGGTCATCGCGACCGCCCCGTCCGACCAGGGCTGTCCCACCACCCAGTCGAGCGTGTCGTAGGTGTCCTCGATCTCGTGGACGAACGGCACGGTCTCGCCTTCCGAGCGGAACTTGCCGCGCACGTCCTGGGCGACGAAGACGTAGCCGCGCTCCAGATAGCGCGGCGCGATCCTGTCGATGGCCATCCACGCGCTCGCCTTGTCGTAGGGCATGCGCGAGACGACGACCGGGTGCCTGCCGGGTGAGGGCGGCAGGTAGACGTCGGTGGCCAGTCGGGTGCCGTCGCGCATGGGCACCATGAACTGTTCGGCTCCCAGGTGGAGAGGGGCCGGGCCGATCCTGAGGGTTTCCATCAGGGTTCCTCTCTTGAGGTTGATCCGGTGGTCTTCGGCGAGGCCGGTGCCGGTCATCGACAGGTCCGCTCGTGGACCAGGACGCCTTCGACGAAGGTGAGGTCCACCCGCGCGTCCGCGATCTCGTGGGCCGGTTCCTCGAACAGGTCGCGGTCCAGCACGGTCAGGTCGGCGTACTTTCCGACGGCGATCGTGCCGGTGAGGTGGTCGAGGTGGTTGATCCATGCTCCCCCCGCGGTGTAGGCGCTCAGCGCGTCGGCCAGCGCCAGCCGCTGCTCGGGCAGGAAGGGCTCACTCTCGTGGTCGCCGGGGATGAGCCGGTTGACCGCGCCGTGTATCCCCCACAGGGGGTTGGCGCTGGAGACAGGCCAGTCGCTGCCCGCCACCATGGTGACCCCGGCCTCCCGCAGCGCGCCGAAGGCGTACTGCCGCCGGGACCGCTCCTCGCCCAGGAACGGGATCGTCAGTTCGGCCATCTGCTCGTCGCGAACCGCCCAGAGCGCCTGCATGTTGGCCGCGACCCGCAGCCGCCGCAGACGTGGCACGTCATCGGGGTGGACCAGTTGCAGGTGGGCCAGGTGGTGACGGTTGTCCCCCCGGTGGCCGCGCCCCCGTGACGGCTCGGGATCGGCGGTGCCGCCCCGTGCGCCCTCGATCGCGTCGAGGGCCTCGCGCACCGCGCGGTCGCCGATCGTGTGGAAGTGGATCT
This sequence comes from Streptosporangium sp. NPDC049644, assembly GCF_040675205.1. Lineage (NCBI taxonomy): Bacteria > Bacillati > Actinomycetota > Actinomycetes > Streptosporangiales > Streptosporangiaceae > Streptosporangium > Streptosporangium sp. NPDC049644. The sequence continues at coordinate 57,095 of NZ_JBFAOJ010000004.1, forward strand.
GGAAGCCCTCGGTGTCCAGCAAGCGCACCGCCTCGCCCAGCGCCCCCGGGTCGAGGTAGCTGTGCCCTCGCCGCTCCCCTTCCCCGCCCGGCCACCGGTACGGCTCCAGCAAGGCGGCGGTGAAGTTCTCGCACACGCCGTCCTGCATGATCTTCACCGAGGTGGCGGCGAACCGGCCGACCGTGCTCATCGCCCGGCGCCTGACCAGGTCGTCGAGCTGTTCCACGCCCGCGTCCCTGTCCCACCACAGCGCACCCACCACCCGGGCCGTCAGCCGCCCGTCGGCCGCGGCCGCGAGGTAGGTCTCCAGCGCGTCGGGGTAGCTCAGGTAGTCGCCGACCAGGGCGTCCTGCCAGCCGGTGACACCGAGGGAGTGCAGGTGGCGCTGGCCTTCCATGAGCGCCTGCGCGTACTCCTCCGGTGAGACGGCGGGCAGCAGCCGGGAGACCAACTCGGCCGCGTTCTCGTGCAGCGTCCCGGTCGGGGTGCCGTCGGGGTCGCGCTCGATCCGGCCGTCCGGCGGGTCGGGGGTGTGCCGGTCGACACCGGCCAGTTCCAGTGCCCTGCTGTTGACCCACGCGCCGTGCCCGTCGCGGTTGAGCAGGAACACCGGCCGGTCGGGCACGACGCGGTCCAGGTCCTCCCTGCGCGGCGTGCCGCCGGGGAAGTGGTCCATCGCCCAGCCGCCGCCGACGATCCAGGGGCGGCCGGGGTGCACGGCGGCGTAGGCGGCGATCCTGGCCAGCGTTCTGGCCGCGCCCGCCGCGGCCGAGGCGGCCTGCTCCCCCTCCCCCGCGATCAGGTCGCACCTGGCACGTCCCAGGCCACCGAAGACCGGGTGCGCGTGGGCGTCCACGAATCCGGGGATCGTCAGGGTGCCCGCCAGGTCGACCACCTCGGTGGTGCGGCCGATCAGTTCCCTGACGGCCGGCGCTCCCAGCGCCACGATCCGTCCCTGGCGTACGGCGACCGCGTCGGTCCACGACCTGGCGGCGTCGGCGGTGAAAACCGGACCGCCGATGAGCACCAGGTCCGCCGGCTTCTCGTTCATGGCCCCTGAGCAAACACCCGGGACGCACCGATGTCAATGCCTTGGACTATACTTTGGTCAATACCTTTTAAATTCAGCCGGACACGGAGACGAACCTGAGATGATGACCCGGTGAGCGATCCCCAGAGACGTCCCCGCCTGCCCCGCGGGGCACTCACCCCCGACCTCATCGTGAGCACGGCGCTGCGCCTGCTCGACGAGGACGGGGCGGCCGCCTTCAGCATGCCCCGGCTGGGTAGGGCGCTCGGTGCCGACCAGACCGCCGTCTACCGGCACTTCACCGGCCGGGACGACCTCCTGCTCGCCGTCGCCGACCGGCTGCTACAGGAGGCGTTCGAGGGTTTCACCGCGGCCCCGTACTGGGCGGACACCCTCGCCGAGCTCTGCCGCAGGGTCCGCGCGACCTACCTCGCCCACCCCGCGGCCGCAGCCCTGTCCGGGCCGCGCACGACCAGGGGCAGCGCGGAGATGCGCGCGGCGGACACCATGATCGGCGCACTGATCGACGCCGGTTTCGACGGTGCGCGGGCCGCGACCCTCTACCGGGTCGTCGCCGACTTCGCGCTCCTGTGGTCGGGCGGGGAGGCCGCCTTCCACAGCCTCGCCCCCGAGACCAAGGCGGCCGAGACCGCCGGGGCGAACCTCGCCTACCGAGCGGCCGACCCCGACTCCCACCCCAACGTCCACGCGATCCGCGACCATCTCCCCAAGGTCGATCCGGACGAGCTGTTCGAGACCGCGCTCAGGCTGTTGCTCGACTCCATCGTCCGGGAGTCCGGTGATGACGGGAAACGGTCGTGGAGCTGATCGCCAGGGGCAGGACCGCGGACGTATACGCGCTCGACGACGACCGGGTGCTGCGCCGGTACCGCCAGGACGGGCCGACCCACCGGGAGGCGCGCCTGATGGCCTACCTGTCGGCGCGGGGATACCCGGTTCCGCGGGTGCACGACGTCACCGACACCGACCTGGTGCTCCAGCGGCTGCACGGGCCGACGATGCTGCAGGCCCTGCGGCAGCGGCCCTGGCGGACGGCGGCGTACGGCCGGCTGCTCGGCGAGCTGCACGACACGTTGCACGCGGTCACCGCGCCCGACTGGCTCCCGCGCCGGTTCGCCGGCGAGTCGGACCATCGGGTGCTGCACCTGGATCTCCACCCGGCCAACGTCGTCCTCACCGACCGCGGGCCGAGTGTCGTCGACTGGTGCAACGCCGCCGCCGGGGACCCCGCGGCGGACGTGGCCCAGACCCTCGTGCTGGTGGGGAGCGGTGACGTCTCGGGGTTCGCCGCCCGGCTGCGCAGGCGTGCCCTGCTGCGGGCGTTCCAGCGGGCATGCCGGGCCGACCCGGCGTCGCGCACCGCCGAGGTCGTCACGGCGCGCCTGGCGGACCCGAACGTCACCGCGACCGAGGCGGCGCGCCTGCGCGCCCTGCGACCGCCGGCCCCATAGTCCGCGGGTCGTGGGTTCAAGTCCCACCCGCCCTACTCGGTTTGATCAGTGAATATGCCCTGCCGCCTGCGGTTTCTCACCTGATCATGGGCCTCGCCGGTGGGGTCCAGGCTCATGATCGCCGGGTGGACGCACTTGAGCGCGGCCCGCTCATCCGGAAAGTGCCCGCGGGAACCGATCCAGGATCGTGCGGCTGGAGCCGGACCCTTCGTGCAGTAACGCGGCTCCCATCGGCGTCAGGGAATGCAGGACGGCAGCGCCGATCCGGGTGGTCGAAACGAGTCCGGCGTTGCGCAGCACGGTGGTGTGCTGGCTGATGGAGGCCGGGGAGACACCGACCCGTTCCGCCAGCGCCGTGGTGGTGGCCGGATCACGCAACGCGGCCAGGACAGCCGCGCGAGTGTGTCCGAGAAGAGGTCCCAGGACGTCCGCCGCCGAATCGGCCGGCCTGTCCTCGCGGACCACCGGGTAGACCAGCACCGTCGACCGGCCCGGCCGGTATGTCAGCAGGGGCCCGAGCGTGAGGTACGACGGGACCAGCAGCAGCCCGCGCCCGCACAGCCCGACGTCGTAGGCGACCGGCGACGGTATGTGCAGGGTGGGAGCCTCCCAGCGCCATCCGGGATGGAGCGTGGCGAGCAGAGCGTCGACCCCGCCCCGCAGCAGCGTCTCGGCGCGGAACGAGCGATCGGCGGTCACGCTTCTCTGGATCCTTCCCCACACGGGGGCGAGCGACGAGGTGAAGCAGGCGTCCAGTTCTCCTGCCAGGGTCCGCCGCGCCTTCACGGAACCGGCGGCGAGTTGCTCGACCCAGGGATCCGCCCGCTGAAAGGCGCTCAGCGGCCGGAGGCCGGCCTCGAACTGTTCCGCGGCCGTCTGTGTGACCGACTCGATGCCGTCGACGAGATCGCTGATGGACGGCTGCAGCAGGAAGTCGGGAAAGTAACCTTCCTCGGCGACCAGCCCGTTGAGTACGCCGGTGGCGGACGCGGTGCCGGAGAGTCCGTCTGGAGATCGCCCGCGGCCCCCGCTTCGCGAACGCCGTACGGCGGTGGGGCCGATATGACGCCGGCGTGCGGTGAGAACGGTTTCCAGCAACGCGTTCGCGGTAGGGGCCAGCGTGATCTGAGCCAGGTCGGCCGCGGTGAAATGCAGGCGCATCATGACTGCCGGCCCTCGTGCGCGCGGCGTCCGTCGTCGCCGTGCCCGGACACGCCGTCGGCGCGACCGCGTCCACCCATGTCGCTCCTCATCCAGTTCGTCGTCGTACCACCGGATCCGTGACCGGTGCTCAGCGCGCCCGGACACGCCGGCAGGCGGTCACGTCCGGGCGGGCAGAACAATAGAGAAGGACGTGTCGGCGACGTGGTGGTCATCGCGTGGATCCCCGCGTCGTGGCGGCATGGCACGAGCGGCCGGGGATCCCCCCACCGAACTGGGACGAGACCGAAAACCAGCGCCGGCAGGTGCCGTCGCCAACCCCGGACCGGCAGAAACCGGCGGAATCAGCGGCAGATTATGGCGCGGCGACACCGTGATCATGATAATTCTGGACCCATGGAGCCGGGCCGGGGCACGGCGGGGGCCTTGATCCGTGACCGCCGCCTGAGCGCGGGCCTCGGTCAACGTGAACTGGCGGCCACCGCCGAGGTGAGTGAGCGTTCGCTGCGCGACATCGAGGCGGGCCGGGTGGAACGACCACGCGCGGCCACGCTGCAGCGGTTGGCGAGGGCCCTGTCGCTCTCGGACGACGACCTCGGCGCGCTGCTCGCGACCGTTCGGTCGAGCCCCAGGACAGGAGACCTCCTTCACATCGGCGTGCTCGGACCCCTGTCCGTCAGCCGGAACGACGCTCGCGTCGACATCACGTCGGCCATGCGGCGGACCTTGCTCGGCCTGCTGGCGATACAGCCCGGACAGTGCGTGTCGCGGGAGGAGAGCATCGACGTGCTGTGGGGGGATCGGCCGCCGAAGACCTGGCGGCGTCTGCTCCAAGGGTATGTCGGCTCTCTGTGCGGGCTGCTCGCCTCCGAGGGGCAGGGGGTACCCGTCCCCATCACATCGGTCTCCGGCGGCTACACCCTGGATCCGGAGGCCACCCATCTCGACCTCGTACGATTCGACGAGTTGCTGGGACAGGCGCAGACCGCGCGGACCGGGGGGCGGCCGCTGCCCGCGTGGGAGTTGTTCGACGGTGCTCTGCGGTGCTGGCGAGGCAGTGTGCTGGCCGATGCCGATTCCCGGCTGCGTCACCATCCTGCCGCCGTCGCGCTCAACCGGCGCCGGACAGCCGCAGGCCTGGCGTTCGCCGATCTGGGACTCGCCTTCGGCCGGTACGAGGAGACCTGTGTCCGGCTGCGCGAGCTCGTCACCGCCGAACCACTGCACGAGGGGTTGCACGCTCGCCTCATCACGGCGATGGCCGGCTGCGGGGAACAGGCGGCCGCACTGCGGCTGTACGCCACGATCCGTGCCGGGCTCGTCGAGGACCTGGGCGTCGAACCCGGGCCCGAGCTGGCCGCCGCGCACCTGAGAGTGCTCCGCCAGGAGACCGCTGATCGCCACGTCGTGGCAGCAAGCGCGGTCCCGGCACAGCTCCCCCTCAGCGCGCGGGGATTCTCAGGCCGTACCGGCGAGATCGAACAGCTCGACGCCCTCCTGGCCACCGCCGGCGCGCAACCCGCCGCTCTGCCGATCCTGGTTGTGTCGGGCACCCCCGGAGTGGGCAAGACCACCCTGGCGGTGCACTGGGCGCACCGGGTTCGCGACCGGTTTCCCGACGGGCAGCTCTACCTGAACCTCCGGGGGTTCGACGCGGCCGCCGGACCTGTCGAACCCGCGGAGGCGATCCGCGCGTTTCTGGACGCGCTGCATGTGCCCGTGCAGCGCATCCCCCAGGACTTCGACGCCCAGGTCGGGCTCTACCGCAGCCTGCTGGCCGGTCGCCGAATGCTGGTGCTCCTGGACAACGCCAGAGACGTCGAGCAGGTCCGCCCTCTGCTGCCCGGTACGGCAGGCTGCCTCGTCGTGGTGACGAGCCGCGACCAGCTGTCCGGCCTGGTCGCCGCCGAGGGCGCCCATCCACTGTCGCTCGGCCTGTTGCCGATCGCCGAGGGGCGTGAATTCCTGGCGCGCCGGATCGGCACCGAACGTGTCGCCGCCGAACCGGAGGCGGTGGACGCCATCATCGCCGACTGCGCCCGCCTGCCCCTGGCGCTCGCCATCGTCGCCACCCGCGCCGTGACCAACCCGCGCTTCGCGCTGACCACCCTCGCCGGGGAGTTACGCCACAGCCGCGGCGGCCTGGACATCTTCCACAGTGGCGATTCCGCCACCCAGGTGCGGGCGGTCTTCTCCTGGTCCTACCGCACCCTCGGCGACGAGGCGGCGCGGCTGTTCCGGCTGCTGTCGCTCCACCCAGGATCTGACATCGGCGCCCCGACCGCGGCGCGTCTGGCCGACGTGCCCGAGGAGCTGGTACGACAGCTTCTGGCGGAACTGGTCCGCTCTCACCTGGTCGGCGAGCACGAGCCCGGCAGGTACTCCTTTCACGACCTGCTGCGCGTGTACGCCGCGGAACGCGGCCGGGACGAGGACTGCGACGAGGAGCGGACCGCCGCCGTCCAGCGGCTGTACGACCACTACCTGCACAGCACGGACGCGGCGGTGCGGATGCTGTACCCGCAGCTGATACTGCTGCCGGCGAGCGCGCCCCCGCCGGGCACGCCGGCCGCCTTCGACGGGCCGGAGCGGGCGCTGGCGTGGTTGCGGGCCGAGCATGTCAACCTCGTCGCGGCCATCACCTATGCCGCGGAGCACGGACCCCGGCCGGCCGCGTGGTTGCTCGCCGGCCTCCTGCGCGGCTACCTTGCCCGCAGCCGGCACTCCGTCCAGTGGCTGGCCGTCACCGGCGCCGGGCTGAATGCCGCACGCGCGATGGGTGACCTGTACGGACAGGCGTCGCTTCACCTCGGCACCGCGCACGCCCACTACTCCATGAGCCGGCCCCGGCAGGCGATCGCGCACCTTGAACACACGCTCGACCTGAGCCGGCGGGTGGGCTGGGCGAGGGGCCAGATCGTGGCGCTCATCAATCTCGGATCCGTGTACGGGGAGCTCGGACGGCTGGACGACGCCGACAGCAGACTCCTCGACGCACTCGACCTTCTGCGGCGGACCGGCTCACAACAGCACTCCGAGATCATCATCCTCAACAACCTGGGGAACATCGAGCGGAACCGCGGGCGGCTGCGGGAGGCCGTCGACTACCTGACCCTCGCGTACGACATCTGGCGGGAATCGGAACTCCCGGTGGGGTCGTGTGCGACTCTGTGCACGATAGGCCAGGTCCACCATGACCTCGGAATGCTCTCCCGCAGTGCCGAACACCTGCGTGAGGCGATCGGCCTGGCCCGCCGGATCGGGGACCACGTCAACGAGGCCGACTCGCTGGCCGCCCTCAGCGGGGTCCGTCATGACACCGGCCACTTCGCCGAGGCCCTCGAACTCGCGCGGACCGCCCTGCGGCTGAGCGAGGGCGCCTCCGGCGAGTCCGTCGCACGGAACGCCCTCGCCGCCGCCTGCCACAGCCTCGGACATCACGATGAGGCCGTGGAGCACTACCTGCGAGGTCTCCGGCTGGCGCGGAAGTCCGGCATCGGCTACCTCGAAAGCGAGGCCCTCATCGGGTTGTCCCGCGTGTACGTGCTCCTCGGTGACGACGGCGCAGCCGATGCCTCCGCCCGCGCGGCCCTTCATATCGCGAAGAGGGCGACTTTCCGCATCAGGGAAGGGCAGGCCCGCGCGGCACTGGCGGAGATCCACCTCAACCGGGACGAGATCGAGGAGGCGGCGGCCCAGGCCGGGCAGGCGATCGATCTTCATCGCCGGAGTGGTCATCGGCTGGGACTGGCCAACGCCCTGGCCCACCTCGGCTCCGCGACGTGGCGAAGCCGGGGGGCGCGGGCGGCTCTTCCCATCTGGGAGGAGGCGCTCGCGCTCTTCGCCGGCATCGGCTCGCCCGGCGCCGGCCGGGTGCGGGCCCTCATAGAGGCCGCGGCCATGTAGTCCGAGACGGCCCGGCGGCAGTTGGCGATGTACGAGTCGGAACAGGACCGCTGAACCGGCCGAGCCTGGATCCGCCTACCCGCGTGGGGACCGGAGAGGGGCCTCGACCGGGCGCCCCCCGGAAGAGCATGATGGCCTGATGTCGTACGCTGACGCGTTTGCCCGCAGTATCACCGACCCGGAGGACTTCTGGGCCGAGGCCGCCGAGGCGGTCACCTGGAGCAGGCCCCCGCGCGAGGTGCTGGACTCCGGGGCGCCGCCCTTCTACCGGTGGTTTCCCGACGGGGAGCTGAACACCTGCCACAACGCGCTGGACCGGCACGTCGAGGCGGGTCACGGCGACCGGGTCGCGCTGATCTACGACAGCCCGGTGACCGGCACCGGCAGGCGCCACACCTACGCCGAACTGCGCGACGAGGTCGCCAGGTTCGCCGGGGTGCTGCGCCACCTCGGGGTGGAGCAGGGCGACCGGGTGGTGATCTACATGCCGATGGTGCCCGAGGCGGTGATCGCCATGCTGGCGTGCGCGCGGCTGGGAGCCGTGCACTCGGTGGTGTTCGGCGGGTTCGCACCCAAGGAACTGGCGGCCAGGATCGACGACGCGCGCCCCAAGGTGGTCGTCTCGGCCTCCTGCGGGATCGAGCCCACCCGCGTGGTGCCGTACAAGCCGATGCTCGACGCCGCGCTCGACCTGGCCGGGCACCGGCCCGCGCACTGCGTGATCCTCCAGCGCGAGCAGGCCCCGGCGGAGCTGGTGCCCGGGCGGGACGTCGACTGGGCGAGCACGGAGGCCGAACCCGCCGGGTGCGTGCCGGTGAAGGCGACCGACCCGCTCTACATCCTCTACACCAGCGGCACCACCGGGCGGCCGAAGGGCGTGGTGCGCGACAACGGCGGGCACGCGGCGGCACTGCTGTGGAGCATGGCCAACGTCTACGACATCGCGCCCGGCGAGGTGTTCTGGGCGGCATCCGACATCGGCTGGGTGGTCGGGCACTCCTACATCGTGTACGGGCCGCTGCTGCGGGGCGCCACGACGGTGCTGTACGAGGGCAAGCCGGTCGGCACCCCCGACGCGGGCGCGTTCTGGCGGGTGATCGCCGAGCACCGGGTGAACGCGCTGTTCACCGCGCCGACCGCGTTCCGCGCGATCAGGAAGACCGACCCGGAGGCGGCCCTGCTGCGCGACCATGACATCTCGTCGCTGCGGACGCTCTTCCTCGCCGGGGAGCGTCTGGACCCCGACACCTACCACTGGGCGGCGGAGAAGCTCGGCGTCCCGGTCGTCGACAACTGGTGGCAGACCGAGACCGGCTGGCCCGTCGCGGCCAACCTGCGCGGCCTGGAACCCATGCCGGTCAAGCCGGGCTCCCCCACCGTGCCCGTCCCCGGCTACGACGTGCGCGTGCTGCGCTCCTCGGGCACCGAGTGCGCCCCCGGCGAGGAGGGCGCGATCTGCATCCGGCTCCCGCTCCCGCCCGGCACCCTCCCCACGCTCTGGCAGGACGACGAGCGCTATGTGAAGTCCTACCTGTCGGCCTTCCCCGGCTACTACCTGACCGGCGACGGCGGCTACCTCGACGAGGACGGCTACCTCTTCGTGATGGGCCGCACCGACGACGTGATCAACGTGGCCGGGCACCGGCTGTCGACGGGATCCATGGAGGCGGTGCTGGCCGCGCACCCGGCGGTGGCCGAGTGCGCGGTGATCGGGGTCTCCGACGAGCTGAAGGGGCAGGTCCCCCGTGGCTTCGTGGTGCTGAAGAGCGGGGCGGCGGTCGACGTCGAGACCCTGCGGGCCGAGCTGATCCTGGCCGTCCGCGAGCAGGTGGGCGCGGTGGCGGCGCTGAAACAGGTGGACGTGGTCCCGGCGCTGCCGAAGACCAGGTCGGGGAAGATCCTGCGCAAGACCATGCGCGGCATCGCCGAGGGCGCCGACGAGCCCGTCCCCTCGACCATCGAGGACCCGACGGTGCTGGACGTGCTGCGCCCCATCGTCGGGCGCGGCGGCACCACCCCGGACGACCGGGACGCCGACCCGCTCCGCTCGGGTTCCGGCGACGGCTGACAGGCCGGCCCCGGTTCTCGGTCCGGTACGGCCCGTTCCGGAAACGAGCCGGTCTCCCCTCCGGCGGCGAGGGGCGACCCGGCCGAGAGCGCGTCCGCTCCCGGCCGGCCGCCGGGATCAGTCGCCGGAGACGATGCGGGCGTGCAGCCGCGCGGCGGTCGCCGGGTCCCAGCCGAACGCCTCCCGCCCGGCCAGCCACGCCGCCGCGCCCGCGCCGTCGCCCGCGATGACCGTCGCGGCCCCGAGCCTCTCCCGTACCGCGGGGCCGACAGGGCCCTCGCCGGTCAGCACGCTGCCGGCCAGCACGATCGGGCTCGTCTCGCCCGCCGGACGGACCTCGGCCACCGTCTCGCAGAGCAGCCGGGCGGCGGTGGAGGCGATCTCCAGTGCGGCCGGGTCGCCCTCGGCCGCCGCCCGGCTGACCAGCGGGGCGAGCCTGGCCAGCTCCAGCGTGGGCCGCGACTGGGCGCGGACCACCAGTCTGATCGCCAGCTCCCGCATCTCCTCCGCCGTCCCCCCGGCCCTCTCTCGCGGGAGCGGCTCGCCCTCCAGCAGGGCGTCGACGACGAGGCGGGTCAACGTCCCGCCCGCCTCCCCCTTGCTGAGGGCGTGGGCGGCGGCGCGGGCCGCCTGCCTGCCCAGCCAGAAGCCGGAGCCCTGGTCGCCCAGGAGCCAGCCGAGCCCGTCGGCGATCATCACGGGCTCGCCGTCCTCGATCCTGGCGGCAATCGCCCCGGTCCCGGCAATGAGCACGGTGCCGCGCGGCTCGGCCGTGCCGGCGGCGAAGGCGATGCCCAGATCGCCGGTGAGCCGGGGCCGGACGCGCAGGCCGGCCGAGGCCCACATGGGGTCGAACACCAGGCGGTCCAGCGCTCCGGCGCCCGCCATCCCGATGACCGCCCCCGCCACCGGGACCGGGTCGACCCCGTGCAGGGCCTGCCGCAGGGCCAGGCCGATGTTGGCGACGGCGACGGCGTTGCCGTGGGCCGCCGGGTTGCCGCCCCCGGCCACGCCGTATCCGGCCCGCCGGCCGTCGGCGTCGATCAGGAGCGCCCGTGAGGACGTGCCGCCGACGTCCAGTCCGAGGACGTACATCGCGTTCAGAGGTGCTCTCCGAAGAACGTGGCGACCGTCTCGACCGCCCGGGTGACGTGTGGCTCGGTGTCGTAGAGGTCGATATGGAGCCGGGTGTCCAGCCAGACGAGCCTCTTGGGGTCGTCCATCCGCCGGTAGGCCTCCTCGGCTCCCTCGGGCGAACAGAGGCGATCGACCACGCCGTGCACGATGAGGCCCGGCTTGGGGGACAGGAAGTCGGCGCCCGTCATGTTGTCCAGGGTGATCAGCTCTCGGACCGAGGCCCGGGTCACCGTGTTGCCCCAGTACGCCGAGGCGCCTCGGGAGGTGCCGTAGTAGGCGAACGGCTCGTCGCCCGGCATGGCCGCCTCGCCCTCCTCGGCCACCGCGGGCAGGTACTCCACCTCACCGCCCCTGTCCTGCCGCTCCAGCACCTCCGTGCAGGAGGCCAGCGCCCGCTGGTACCCGTCGGGCGACATCCCCGCGCGCATGCCGTAGGGGTTGCTGTACGCCCCCGCGACGCCCGCGAACGCCTTCACCCGGGGGTCGAACGCGGTGAACCTGAGCGCGTAGCCCGCGCCGAGGCAGATCCCGACCGCGCCGATCCTGCCGCCGTCCACCTCGGGCCGCGAGCGCAGCAGCGAGACCGCGGCCCTCAGGTCCTCCAGCTTGCCCTGCGCGTCCTCGTGGTTGCGCGGCTCGCCGCCCGACTCGCCCCAGTTACGGTGGTCGAACGCCAGCGTCACATATCCCGCTCCGGCCAGCCGGGACGCGTACAGGCCGGTGACCTGGTCCCGGGTCCCGGTGAACGGGCCGGTGAGGACCAGGCCGGGGTGCGGGCCCGGTGCCACCGGGATCCGCAGGTCGCCGGCGAGGGTGACCCCGCCGGCGGTGAACTTCACCTTTTCCGACATGGTGCAAGTCTGTACGGCCCGCGTGCCGGAAGCCAACGACTGTCCCCGGCCCCGGCCGGGGCCGGGGACAGTCCCTAGGAGTCGAACCCGAGGCCCATCCGGTCCAGGGTGCGCAGCCAGAGGTTGCGGCGGCCCTGGTGCAGGTCGGCCTGGGCGATCGACCAGCGGGTCATCTGGATCCCGACCGAGCGGACCGGCTCGGGCGGGAACGGGACGGGCTTCTCCTTGACCATCCGCAGCTCGGTCCGCTCGGTCCGCTCACCGGCGAGCAGATCGAGCATGACGTTCGCGCCGAACCGGGTCGCGCCGACGCCCATACCGGTGTACCCGGCGGCGTAGGCCAGGCGCCCGCCGTGCGACCGGCCGTAGAAGGCGCTGAACCGGCTGCAGGTGTCGATGACCCCGCCCCACCTGTGGGTGAAGCGCAGCCCGGACAGCTGGGGGAAGGTGGTGGAGAAGTGTTCGGCCAGCTTGACGAAGGTCTCGTCGCGCTGCTCGTACTCGGGCTTGATCATGCCGCCGTTGTAGTAGACCGCGTCGTAGCCGCCCCAGAGGATCCGGTTGTCCTCGGTCAGCCGGTAGTAGTGGAACTGGTTGGCCGCGTCCCCGACTCCCTGCCGGTTCTGCCAGCCCACCGAGGCCAGCTGGTCGGCGGAGAGCGGCTCGGTCATCAGCGCGTAGTCGTAGACCGGCACGAGGAGGTGCCTCAGCCGCCGCAGCAGCGGCTGGAACACCCCCGTGCCGAGCGCGACGTTGCGCGCCCTGACCATGCCGTGCGGGGTGCGCAGGTCCAGGCTCGCCGGGGTGTCCTTCATGGTGCGTACCGGCGTGCGCTCGTAGATGCGCACGCCCATCGAGAGGCAGGCCTCCCGAAGCCCCCAGGCCAGCCGGGCGGGGTCGAGCATGGCACAGCCGTCGCGCTCCCAGTGGCCACCGATGTAGGTGGGCGAGTTCACCTCCGCCCGGATCTCCTCCGCGTCGAGGACGTCGAAGCGGGCGCCCAGCTCACGGGCGATGTCGAGGCTCTGGTTCATCTCCTCCAGCTGCCACGGCTCGGTGGCCACGTGCAGTTCGCCGGTGCGCTCGTAACCGCAGTCGATGCCGTACCTGGCCACGGCCTCGCCGAGCTCGTCGAGGTTGTCGACGCCGAGGCGTTCGAGCGTGGAGATCTCCTCGGGCCAGCGCTCCAGCCCGTTGGCGATGCCGTGGGTGAGGGTGGCCATCGCGAAGCCGCCGTTGCGGCCGGACGCCGCCCAGCCGACCCTCCGTCCCTCAAGCAGGACGACGTCGAGCGACGGGTCGCGTTCCTTGGCCATCAGGGCGGTCCAGAGCCCTGAGAATCCTCCGCCGACCACTGCCAGGTCGGCGCTCGTCTCACCGAAGAGCCGCGTCAGCGGCTCGGGTTTCGCCGGACTGTCGAGCCAGTACGGCTTGCGCTCCGCATCAGCAAGAGCCTTCAGCGGATCCACAAATCTCACTTCCCTACGTGAGTCAGGTTTTCTCTGTGTGTATCGCGTGGTCGTGAAGATCACGCGCGGGTTCCCCCCGCCTGAATCCGATCTCGCCTCCCTGTTCTGTGCCGTGGACCGTCCGGGGTCTGGGTACACCGAAGCCCCGCGCCACCCGGTGAGGGCACGGGGCTTGACGGCGGCTAGGTGCGGCGGCGCGAGTTGACCGTGTTGAACACGGCGATGGCGACGCCTACCGCGAATATAAGCGTCCCGAGGATGTTGACCTGAGGCGGCACCCCGATACGGGTGGCACCCCAGATCCACAGCGGGAACGTCTGGGTGGCACCACTGGTGAACTGGGTGATCACGAAGTCGTCGATGGAGAGCGCGAAGGCCAGCAGCGCGCCGGAGACGACACCGGGCAGGATCATCGGGAAGGTGATCCGCCAGAACGTCGTCCAGGTGGACGCGCCCAGGTCGCGCGCCGCCTCCTCGATCGACCGGTCGAGCCCGATCACCCGGGCGCGCACGGTGATCGCCACGAAGGAGAGCGAGAAGAGCACGTGCGCGATGACCACGGTCGCGAAGCCGGTCTGCACGCCGGCGCTGATGAACAGCGAGAGCAGCGAGGCGCCCATGACGAGTTCGGGCGAGGCGATCGCGGCGAACATCACCAGGTTGGTCGCGCCCTGCCCGCGGAAGCGGTAGCGGCCCAGGGCCAGGCCCATGAGCGTGCCGATCAGCGTCGTGATCACCGTGGCGAGCACGGCGATCTTGAGCGAGTTGAGCACCGCCGTGACCAGTTCGGGATACTCGTCCAGACGGCCCCACCACCTGAGGGTGAAGCCCTGCCAGGTCACGTTCGACTTGCTCTGGGTGTCGTTGAAGCCGAAAACGATCATGACGGCGATCGGCAGGAACAGCCAGGCGATGATCAGCCAGACGTAGCCCCGGAGCAGCCGGTCACCCAGCCGCCTCGTGCTCCGCGGGGACCTCCGCCCGGGGGGCGCCTCGCCGGGGACCTCGGTTTCGCGGGCGCTCACCCCGCTGAGGGTGTCAGGGCTCATCGGGCCGCCGCCTCCAGGACGTTCTCGGTACCGAGCGCCTTGGCGTAGGCGAAGATGCCGATCAGCATCGCCGCCATCAGCGTGAACGACAGCGCGGCGGCGGTCGGGTAGTCGTTGTTGACCAGGTACTCGGTCTGGATGATGTTGCCGATCATCGTGTTCTCCGGGCCGCCGAGGATGCCGGCGTTGACGTAGTCCGCGGTCATCGGGACGAACGTCATCAGCACCCCGGCGAACACGCCGGGCAGCGAGAGCGGCAGCACGATCTTGGTGAACGCCTCGCGCTTGGCCGCGTACAGGTCCTGGGCGGCCTCGACCACCTTGGGGTCCACCCGCTCCAGTGCGACGTAGATCGGCAGGATCATGAACGGCAGGTAGTTGTAGACCAGACCGCCGATCACCGCGAACGTCGTCTGCAGCACGTGGAAGTCCTCGGGCAGCAGGCCTGCCGACTTGAGCGGCGAGAGCAGCATGCCGTCGTCGGCGAGCAGGAACCGCCAGGACACCGTGCGCAGCACGAAGGAGACGAAGAACGGCAGCAGCACCAGCAGCAGGTAGGTGGACTTGCGGTTGCCGCCCTTGAACGCGATCCAGTAGGCCATCGGGTAGGCCAGCGCGATGGAGACGGCGGTCGCGACCAGACCGTACCCGGCCGAGCGCAGGAACTGGGTCCTGTACTGCACCAGGGCGTCGCCGTACACCGAGAAGTTGAACGTCTGGACGAACCCGTTGACCACGTCGCCCTCCTGGGTGGAGACCGAGGCCATGAAGACCATCGGCACCACCAGGAAGATCGCCAGCCAGAGTCCGCCGGGCAGGATGAGCAGGTAGGGGGCAAGGCGTTTCACCGGCCGCTTGCCCCTTCCCGTCTGGTTCGCTCTCTCATCGGCCTAACCCTGCGTGATCGGCTGGAAGATGTCCTCGAAGACCTTCTCCTCACCCGGGTTCAGCTTCTTGTACGACCGCAGCTTGGCCATGTCCGCCTCCGAGGGGAAGATCATCGGGCTCTCGGCGATCTGCTCCAGCGCCGCCTTCTCCTTGCCGGTGGCCTTGGCGGCGTCGGCGAGGACCAGGTCCTTGGCGGAGGAGACCGGCGTGATGTAGTTGATGGCCTCGACCAGCATCGTGGCGATCTTCGGCTGGTAGACGTAGTCCATGAAGGTCAGCGCGTCGACCGGGTTCTGCGAGGTCTTCGGGATGCACAGGTTGTCCGTCCAGATCGTGCCGCCCTCCTCGGGCACCACGAACCTCAGGTCCTTGCCCTCGGCGACCTGCTGGAAGATGTCACCCGACCAGGCCATGGTGATCCAGATGTCTCCCCTGGCCAGGGCGTCGACGTAGTCGTTCTCGTAGTACTTGCGCACCAGGCCCGCGTCGCGCTGCTGCTTGAGCTTCTCCCCCGCCTTCCTCCAGTCGGCCTCGGTCGACTTGTCGGGGTCGATGCCCAGGGCGAACATGCCGAAGTTGGCGACCTCCTGGGTGTCGAGCATCATGCCGACCTTGCCCTTGTACTTGGGGTTCCACAGGTCGGCGACGCTCTTGACATCGTCCACGTACTTGGGGTTGTAGGCGATGCCGGTCAGGCCGCCCGCCCACGGGACCGTGTGGGCGTTGTTCGGGTCCCAGGTGGGGTTCTTGACCACGGAGGTGGCGTTGGCGGCGAAGTTCGGCAGCTTGGCGTGGTCGAGCGGAACGAGGTAGCCCAGCGCGATGGCCTTGGACAGCTGCAGGCCGTTGGTCAGGACCATCAGGTCGTAGCCGATGTCGTTGTTGGCGGCGAGCAGCGGCTGGATCTTGCCGAAGAACGTGGGGATGTCCTGGATGGCCTCCGTGTAGGTCACCTTGATGCCCGTGTCGGCCTCGAACATCTCCAGGGACGGGTACCGCTTGCCGTCCTTGTCGATGTAGAGCGGCCAGTTGGCGAAGCGCAGCGTGCCGTTCTTCTTCTTGGAGCCCCAGTACTCGGCGACGGCGTCCTGCTGGGGCGCCTCCACCTTCTTGCCCTGCACGCCGCAGGCGGCGAGGGCCAGACCGGCGGCCGACATTCCCCCCAGGCGGAGGGCGTCACGGCGGGTGACGGAGCGGCTCTGCGTCATGCCACGCAGGAAGGCGGGGTTCATGCGGGAGTACATAGCGGACTCAACTTCCGATCGCGTACGAGTGCTGCGGCCGCCACGACAGCCAAACGGCGTCGCCACGCTCCGCCGTACTCGTGCTGTCGAGCGCGTTCTGCTGGAAGACGGTCATCTCTGCCCCCTGGGCCAGGCTGACCGTGTAGGAGTTGTAGAGCCCCAGGTAGACCACCTCGGAGACGACGCCTCGTACGACGCTGAGGTCTCCGGTGGGCTCCTCGGTGGAAATACCGATCTTCTCCGGGCGCACCGTGATCGCGATCGGTTCCCCGGCCGCGAACGATCCGCCCTCGGTGAGCACCTGGTCCTCATCGCCCAGCCTAAGCACCGCGAAACCGGACCGGAGACCGTCGACGGTGCCGCTGAGCAGGTTGGACGTGCCGATGAAGCCGGCCACGAAGGTGGTCGCCGGCCGCTCGTAGATCTCTCTCGGGGTGCCCAGCTGCTCGACCATGCCGTCGTTCATGACCGCGATGCGGTCACTCATGGTGAGCGCCTCGCTCTGGTCGTGGGTGACGTACACGAAGGTGATGCCGACCTCACGCTGGATGCGCTTGAGCTCGATCTGCATGGCCTGGCGGAGCTTGAGGTCGAGGGCGCCGAGCGGCTCGTCCAGCAGGAGCGCCCGGGGCTTGTTGACCAAAGCCCGCGCCAGGGCGACCCGCTGCTGCTGGCCCCCGGACATCTCACGGGGGCGGCGCTTCTCGCGCCCGGTGAGGTCGACGATCTCCAGGATCTCGCCGACGCGGCGCTTGATCTCGGCCTCGGCCACCTTCTTGCGCCTGAGGCCGAAGGCGACGTTCTCCCAGACGTTCATGTGCGGGAAAAGGGCGTACGACTGGAAGACCATGTTGACGTCGCGCTTGTTGGGGGGGACGTTGGTGACGTCCTGGCCGTGCAGCCGCACGTTGCCCCGCGACGGATCCTCGAACCCGGCGATCATGCGCATGGTGGTGGTCTTGCCACAGCCCGAGGGGCCGAGGAGCGAGAAGAACTCCCCCTCGGCGATCGTCAGGGTGACCCCCTTGACCGCCTGGACGACCTCGCCGTGGGAGACATACTCCTTGACGACCCCATCGAGTTCGATCGCGGGCGTTTGGGGCGAGCGGGAGGCGGCGTCGGCCGCCTCCGCGCCCACCTGGATTTCGGTCATGCCAGGCTTATCCCTCTGTTCGCGGCTATTCGCCGATGTAGTGCATGACGTGCTTGACGCGAAGGTAGTCGTGCAGGCCAAAAACGGACAAATCCTTGCCGTAACCGGAGTGCTTGAAGCCTCCGTGCGGCATTTCTGAGACGAATGGGATGTGAGTGTTGACCCAGACGACACCGAATTCGAGACGGTTCGACACCCGCATCGCCCGGCCGTGGTCGGAGGTCCACACCGAGCCCGACAGGCCGTACCTGACGTCGTTGGCCTTGGCCACCGCGTCCGCCTCGTCGGAGAAGGTCTGGACCGTGATGACCGGCCCGAACACCTCGTTCTGCACCATCTCGTCGTCCTGCCTCAGGCCGTCGACGAGCGTGGGAGCGAAGAAGTAGCCCCGCTCGCCGACCCGGTTCCCGCCGGTCAGGACCTTGGCGTGGCCGGGGACCCGGTCGAGGAAGCCAGTGACGCGGGCCAGCTGCTCGGCGTTGTTGAGCGGGCCGTACAGGGCCTCCGTGTCGGAGAGGTCGCCCGTCACGGTGCTCGCCACCGCCTCGGTGAGCGCGGTGACGAACTCGTCGTGGGCGTCCTCGTGGACCAGCACGCGGCAGGCCGCGGTGCAGTCCTGGCCGGCGTTGTACAGGCCCGCGGTGGCGATGGACTCGGCGGCGGCCTTGAGGTCCTTGACGTCGTCGAAAACGATGACGGGCGCCTTGCCGCCCAGCTCAAGGTGGACCCGCTTGAGGTCCTCGGCGGCGCTCCTGGCCACGGCCATGCCGGCGCCGACGGAACCGGTGATCGCGACCATCGACGCGGTCGGGTGGCCGACGACCAGCGCGCCGGTCTCCCGGTCGCCGACGACGACGTTGAAGACGCCCTTCGGCAGGACCTCGCCGAGGATCTCGGCCAGCTTGACCGTGGAGACGGGGGTGGTGTCGGAGGGCTTGAGCACGACGGTGTTACCCGCGGCGAGCGCCGGGGCGATCTTCCATACCGCCATCATCATCGGGTAGTTCCACGGCGTCACCTGGCCCACCACGCCGATCGGCTCGTGCCTGATGACCGAGGTGTGCTCGGCCAGGAACTCACCGGAGGTCGGCCCCTCCAGGGTGCGGGCGGCGCCGGCGAAGAAGCGGAAGTGGTCGGCGGCGACCGGGGTCTCGTCCTCGGCCATCCGGGCGCGCGGCTTGCCGGTGTTGAGGCACTCGGCCTCGTTCAGCTCCTCGGCCCGCGCCTCGATCGCGTCGGCCACCTTCAGGAGCAGGTTGGCGCGCTCGCCCGGAGTGGTCCGACCCCACGACTCGAACGCGGCGGCAGCGGCGGCGTAGGCGGCGTCGACGTCCTCGGCGCCGGAGATGGGAGCACTAAGGTAGGTCTCTCCGGTGCAGGGGTCGATGACGTCGGAGAACCGGCCGCTCCGGGCCTCCACGAGCTCACCGTTGACGTAGTTCTTCAGGCGGGGGAGCTCACTGGTCTCAACCGGGGTGGTCACCGTCGGCCTCCTATGGATCGGGGCTGAGTTGTCGCGACTCTTACAGAGCAAGAACCGTACGACAAGGGATTTCGTTGTTAAGATACCAAATTGCTACGAAATCGCTTGACAGACGGCCCGAAACTGACAGCATGTCGCATCGGAGCCGCAACACGCCGGAAACAGCCCCGCAATATGACGCCAGGGAGCGCGGATGACGACGCCACCCAAGGTACGCCGCGACAACGACGCCAGGTCAGGCCCCGTCGTCCTCGACGAGATCTCCAAGCAGATCATCGAACAGCTGCAGGCGGACGGGCGCAAGCCCTACGCCGCCATCGGCAAGGCCGTGGGGTTGTCCGAGGCGGCGGTACGCCAGCGGGTCCAGCGCCTGATCGAAGCGGGAGTCATGCAGATCGTCGCGGTGACCGACCCGTTGACCCTGGGCTTCTCCCGCCAGGCCATGATCGGCATCAAGTGCGAGGGCGACCTGGAGATCGTGGCCAACGAGCTGTCGGCCATAAAGGAGATCGACTACGTGGTGCTGACCGCCGGGTCGCTCGACATCATGGTCGAGGCCGTCTGCGAGAGCGACCAGCACCTCCTGGAGATCCTCGGCAAGATCCGGGCCATCCCCACGGTCCGCGCCACCGAGACCTTCGTCTACCTCAGGCTGCACAAGCAGACCTACTCCTGGGGCACCCGCTGACACCTCAACGGCCGAGGCGGGCCTCAAGGACACCCGCCAGGTCGGCGAGGAACTCGTCGACCTCGCCGACCGCGTAGCCCGGCCTCAGCAGCACCGTGGCGAACCTCGCTCCGCGCACCTCATCGGGGGTGAGGGGCTGGTCGGTGGTGCCGCGCAGGGTGGCCACGATCCGGTCGAGGAAGATGTCGACCTGGTCCTCGTTGTAGCCCATGCCGAGCCGTCCGGGCCTGAAGGCGGCCCGCTCGACCCGGACGGCGTGCTCCTCGATCTCGTCGGCGCCGAGCGGTTCCGGCGGCCCGTCAGCCACCGGCTCCCACTCGGCCGCTCCAGGATGCCGGGCGACGGCCACCGGTTCCCGCCCGCCGCCCCTCGGGTCCCACTCGGTGGCTCCGGGATGCCGGGCGACCGCGGCCGCCCCCGGATCCCGGAGCGGCGGTTCGGCGCGCTGTGCCCGCTCCTGTTCCTGGGGCGCGGTCGGCCAGGGCACGGACTGCCGGCGCGCGGGAACGATCGGACGTCCGTCCGCCCCGGTGGGCCGGGTCTCGATCGCCACGATGAAGGCCTCCAGCGCGAAGTCGACGGCGATCTCGTGGTAGCCGCCGAGCTTCGTGCGGAAACGGGCGTCGCGGATCTCGTCCGCGGTGATCGGCTCCCCCTCCGGGGCGCCCCTGCCGAGGGTGCCCTCGATCCGGCGGACCAGCAGATCCACCTGATCGGGGTCATATCCCGTACGCACCCCGAGAACCCGTGGAAAGCGGTTCAACCCCGCGTCCTTTCGCCTCTCGCCTATTGGCCTTTCAGCCGAAGACCTCCATTCTGAGGGGAATTGCCGGGTAAAAGCGAGTAATCGGAACAGTGTCGCGAACGGGGTCGAGGGTCGTGGCGGGCGTCGAAACCGTGCGGGAGCGGAGCGTTCCGGCGCGGCCGACGTGACGCCGGAGATTCCCTCGATAAGTGAATGATCCCGGTATGGTGACCGGTTATGCGGCTCTCCCAGGTGTCCTTCCGATACTCCCGCCGAGGCCCCTGGATCCTGAAGGACGTCGAGCTCTCGCTCCACCCGGGTTCCGTCACCGAGGTCACCGGCCACAACGGCGCCGGGAAGTCGACGCTGCTGCGGCTGCTCGCGGGATTCCTCCCCCCTTCCCACGGCTCGGTCTCCGACCGGCCCGGCACCGTGGGCTACGCCCCCGACGTGTTCCCCACCGACCAGCCGTTCGCCGTCGCCGCCTACCTGGCCCACATGTCCAGGATCCGGGGCGGCTCCCCCGCCTCCGCCGTGGAACTGGCCGGGCGCCTGAACGCCTCCCACCTCCTGGAGCAACCGCTGGGCGACCTGTCCAAGGGCAGCGCGCAGAAGATCGGGCTCATCCAGGCGCTACTGACCCCGCCGGACCTGCTGATCCTGGACGAACCCTTCGCCGGACTGGACGAGCAGACCCGCGCCGAACTCCCCCTGATCATCGACGAGATCTCCTCGGCCGGCGGCATGGTCGTGGTCAGCGACCACCAGAACCAGCTCCGGACCTTCCCCGGCGCCGTCCACTGGCTCGTCGCGGACGCCACGGTCACCCCGCACACGCCCGATCCTCAGGCGCGCCCGGCCGACGCCCGGCTCGATCACCCACGGGACGCCGAGCGCCTGCCGGCACGCCAGGCGGTCATCGAGGTGATCGTGGACGCCGACGACGCCGACGAGGTGGAACAGAAGCTCCGCGCCGACGGCTATCTCACCAGGCGGTCATCATGATCCACCTCGCGCGCTTCAAGCTCTCCGCCTACGCCCGGTCACACCGGCTGTTCCAGCCGCTGATCGGGCTCCTGATGATGCTGGCCATCTTCTACTCCACGCTGACCCCGCCCGGCAAGGAGCTGTCCGCGTACGCCGACTCGGCCGGACTGCTGATCCTCATCTTCGCCTGGGCCGCCCGCGGGCTGCTCGACACCGAGCCCCCGACCCAGCGGCTGATCTCCATGACGGCGGCCGGGCGGCCGGGCCGTGAGATCGGGGCGGGACTGCTCGCCGCGCTGACGGTCAACCTCGGCCTGGCGACGATCGCGGTCGGGCTCCCGCTGATCCACGGCTTCGCCGCCACGCCCGCCCCCGCCGACCTGGCAAGCGGCATCGCGCTGCACCTGCTCGGCGTGAGCGCCGGGACCGCGCTGGGCGCGCTGACCAGCCGGTCGATCCTGGCCTCCCCCGCGGTCTCGATGCTCGTCCTGTTCGGCGGCTACCTCGCCCTGCTGCTGGTCAGCCTGACTCCCGTGGGCCGCCTCTCGGTGCCGATCATGCCCTGGATGCGCGCCGCCAACGACGGCCTGCTCGACGAGGTGCTGCTCCCCGTCTCCGCCGCCACCCTCTTCTGGACCGCCGCAGGCCTAACCCTGTACGCACGCCTCCGCCGCCTGAGTCCCTGAAGGACCCGGCTCACGAAGCGCGACCTTCCGGCGAGCACCGCCCGAGGTCCGGGGACAGGACGGCCGTCGACGGGACGGTGAGGTGATCGCCGCTTTGCGGGATGCCGGTCGAGGGGAACGGCTGGGAATCCGGACGGGCCGTCCCGGGCCGGTTGGCGATGCGGCGGGAGTGTGAGGCGGCCGGGGAGCGCCGCCTGGCCAAGAGGAGCCTGGCGGCGGTCGGCGCCTCAGCGGGCGCAGCCGTACGGTGAGGCGGGAGGTTACTCGGCGGCGGCGAGCTGGCCGCAGGCGCCGTCGATCTCGCGGCCGCGGGTGTCGCGGACCGTCACCGGCACACCGTGGAACTCCAGGCGCCTGACGAAGGCCCGCTCGTCCTGGGGCCGGGAGGCGGTCCACTTGGAACCCGGGGTCGGGTTGAGCGGGATCAGGTTGACGTGCACGAGCTTGTTCTTGATCAGCTTGCCGAGCAGGTCGGCCCGCCACTCCTGGTCGTTGATGTCCTTGATCAGCGCGTACTCGATGGAGACCCGGCGCTTGGTCCTGGCCGCGTAGTCCCAGGCCGCGTCGAGGACCTCGGCGACCTTCCACCGGGTGTTGATCGGCACCAGGGTGTCGCGGAGCTCGTCGTCGGGGGCGTGCAGCGAGAGCGCCAGCGTCACCGGCAGCCCCTCCCCGGCGAGCTTGCCGATCGCCGGGACCAGACCGACCGTGGAGACGGTGATCCCCCGGGCGGAGATGCCCAGGCCGTCGGGCGCGGGCTCGACCATGCGGCGGACGGCGCCGACCACGGCCTTGTAGTTGGCCAGCGGCTCGCCCATGCCCATGAAGACCACGTTGCTGACCCGCCCGGGACCGCCGGGAACCTCACCGGCGGCCAGCGCCCGCGCTCCGGCCACGACCTGTTCGACGATCTCGGCGGTGGTCATGTTACGGGTCAGGCCCGCCTGGCCGGTGGCGCAGAACGGGCAGTTCATGCCGCAGCCCGCCTGCGAGGACACGCACATGGTCGTACGGTCGGTGTAGCGCATCAGCACCGACTCGACCAGCGCGCCGTCGAAGAGCCGCCACAGCGTCTTACGGGTGGTGCCGGCGTCGGTGGTCATCTCCCGGACGGAGGTCAGCAGGCTGGGGAAGAACGCGGCGGCGAACTTCTCCCTGGCGGCGGCCGGAAGATCCGTCATCAGCGCGGGGTCGCCGTTGAGCTTCTCGAAGTAGTGCCGGGAGAGCTGGTCGGCACGGAACGGCTTCTCGCCCAGCTCGGTGACCGCCGCCCGGCGCTCGGCCATGGTCAGGTCGGCCAGGTGGCGGGCGGGCTTGGCCCGGCGCGGCGCCACGAAGGTGAGCTGGCCGGGTACGGGGGTCCCGGACGGACTGGCAGTCGACACGTCCAATGCCTTCTCTCGACGGTTACGCGAATACTCGAAGCGGTGCCCGACCGTAATCTAGAGTCCGGAGGTATGGCGACAAACCGCCCCACGGGAGAGCGGGGAGACGGCGTCGAGGTCGTGCTCACCGACGTCAATCCCTACCGGAGCCGCACCCTGGTGGTCGAACGCGACGAGACTTCCTCGGTAGCTTACCTGTGCGGTTCGCAGGGGGAGGTGCACGGAGCCGTCTGGCTGGCCAATCACGGCCCCGCTCCCGAAGGGCTCGACCGGGACCGGCTGGACTCCGCACTCCCACCGACCGCCCCCCGGGCGAGCACCCGGCACCCTGACGGCAGAGGCCCCCTGGGCGCGCTGCGGGCGCTGTGGTTCGAGGAGGGCGACGGCGTCGCCCTGTACGAGAACGAGGAGCTGCTCGCGGTCATTCCCGGCTGGGCGGACATGAGCCGGGGAATGCCCGGCTACTGCCGCGACGCGCTGGGCGAGTCCCCGCTCGCCTGGTCGCTGGAGGAGGCCCACGACGGCCTGGCCTCCCGGATCGCCAAGGCCCGCGCCTACTGGGAGTGGCGGGGCGGCGACGGCGCCTGGGCGTCGTTCCAGCAGTTCGTGATGGGCCATCTGGACCGCAGGGTCGGCACCGCGGGCCGGTTCTGGGACGCCGGGGGCGAGCGGATGCCCACGGTGGGCATCACCGAGCGACCGCCGGAGCGGGACCGGGAGTACACGATCCTGTCCACCGTCGGGATGAGCTGCCAGCGGATGCCCACCGTCGAGCAGTACATCGACCGGCCCGACGCCTACGCCCGGGTCGAACTCGCCGTCGCCACCCCCGGCGACGCCCGTGACGCGGCCCGGCTCTTCCTGTGGCTGGCACAGTACCCCTGGCACTCGGTCACCTGGCTGGGCCACGGCCACACCGCCAGGTGGTACCACCGGCCGGAGACCTTCCCGCTCGGCTCCGCCTACGGCGGGGTCATGATGCTGACCGGGCTGCCAGGACTGCCCGACCTGTCGGGCTTCTCCTTCGGCGGGGACTCCGTCCACTGGCTCTGGCTCATCCCGATCACGCCGGACGAGCTGAACCTGGTCTCGGCCGAGGGCTACCGGGCGGTGCTTCCGCGCCTGTCGGCGACCCGGCTCACCGGGACCGGATGAAGCCCTCTCACAGCAGCAGGGTGAACAGCACCCAGACCGGAATCAGCGCCACGACGAGGGAGTCGAGGCGGTCCATCATGCCGCCGTGGCCGGGAAGCACACTGCTCATGTCCTTGACGCCGAGGTCACGCTTGATCACCGACTCGACCAGGTCACCGAGAGTGGCGAAGACCACCACGACCGCGCCGATGAGGACACCCTTCCAGATGTCGTCCTTCAGCAGCCACGCCACCAGCCAGCCGCCCACGACCATGCAGGCCAGTGCCGAGCCGGCGAAGCCCTCCCAGGTCTTCTTCGGACTGATCGTCGGGGACATCTTGTGCCTGCCAAGGGATATCCCGGCGAAATATCCACCGATGTCGCTCGCGACCGTGGTGGCGATGAAGACGAGCACCAGGTCCGCGCCCTTGGTCGGGTGGGTGAGAAGCAACGCCGCGAACCCCGCGAGCAGGGAGGGATAGACGACGACCAGGACGGTCGCGGTGATGTCGCGGACGTAGTTCTCGGTGCCCAGGAACATCCGCCAGATCATCAACACGAGCACGGTCATCGCGAAGACGCCGACCAGCCAGGCGGGCCCGCCCCAGTAGGCGCCGGTCAGCATGGCGGCCATGCCGACCAGAACCGGGATCAGCGGGATCCTGATGTCCCTTTCCTCGAACGACCTGACCAGCTCCGTCACTCCGACGCCCACCGCCGCGATCACCACGACGAGGAAGAGCACCTTTACGAAGTAGAGGGAGGCTATGGTGACCGCTGCCAGGGCGAGACCTACCGCCACCGCAGCGGGGAGATTCCGGCCGGTACGGCTACTGCCCGCCACGGGTTCCACAGGGGGTCCTACTTTCATACATACACAAAATCCTTGTCCCGCACGGAGCGCCCGCGCGGGACAAGGATCATGGATCAAACCTCAAGCAGCTCGGATTCCTTGTGCTTGAGCAGCTCGTCAATCTTGGCGACATGCTTCTGGGTGAGGTCGTCAAGCTCCTTCTCCGCCCGGCGCACCTCATCCTCACCGGCCTCGCCATCCTTGACCAGCTTGTCCAGGATCTCCTTGGCATTACGACGAATGTTACGGATGGAGACCTTGGAGTGCTCCGCCTTGTTCCTGGCGACCTTGATGTACTCCTTGCGGCGCTCCTCCGACAGCTCGGGGAAGGCCACCCGGATCACCGCTCCGTCGTTACCAGGGTTCACACCGAGGTCCGAGTTGCGGATCGCCTTCTCGATCGCGGCCATCGAGCTCTTGTCAAAAGGCTGGATGATGACCATGCGCGCCTCGGGCACGTGGAACGAGGCAAGCTGCTGAATGGGAGTGGGCGTCCCGTAGTACTCAGCGCTGATCTTGTTGAACATCGACGGGGTGACCCGACCGGTGCGGATGCCCGCGAAGTCTTCCTTCGCCACCGACACGGCCTTGTCCATCTTTTCCTCGGCTTCGAGGAGAGTATCGTCGATCACAGCGGCTCCCTGTCTTCTCGGTCACTCACCATCCTCGCTCACTTCGCGGGACGCTCCTACCTCGCGCTCCGCTCCGCTCGCTACG